>DAIQQT010000288.1:0-4268 GCA_036786685.1 Trichlorobacter sp. | reverse complement strand
ATAGGTTTTAAGGGTGCTGTCATCGCCAATCTCCAGCAATTCTTGCAAGTTTTTCATGTCAGGTGTAAATGGTACCAGTGATGAGGTGATTGTCAGCAGCCTTTCTATGCGGCGGATGCTCGTCCCGTTCAAGGTGGCATGGATGGCAGGGAGGTAACTCTCAAGGGTGGTATGGATATTTTGCTCAAGGGTCAGGTAAAACTGGGCCTTGTCCTGATATTCAAGGTAGTAAGGATAATACCCGTGTTCCAGATACTGGCGGAACAGGGCCAGTACCTTGTGCTTGTTTTCCTCCAGTTGTGCCACAATCGTTTCAGCCACCTGTTGATGTCCGTTTAAAAGGGCATCCAGGCTGATGCGGTCAAAGAAAATTCCGGCGTGCATACCGATATACTCCCGGAATGACATGCCGTACATGCGGTAGACCAGTGCGCGTCTGCTCAGATCATGGCTTCCTTTGGTAATCTCCAGGGCAGAGCTGCCTGAAGCGATGATTTTAAGATTTGGAAAGGTGTCAAAGATACTTTTCAGTTCCTTTGACCAGTCCGGGTATTTGTGGATCTCGTCAAAACAGATCAGCTCGCCGCCCAGTTTGTAGAATTGGTCGGTTATTTCGTACAGGGAAGAGCGAGACACCAGAAAATGGTCTGTCTGCAGATAGAGGGTTTTGTTGGCAGGCTGATTGTCTGAGTATTCCTGAAGGTGCTGAACCATTGCCGTTGTCTTGCCAATTCCGCGCTGGCCGATGATGATGGAAAAACGGTTGGTCAGTAGATTGTCGCGCAGGAAGTAACGTTTGAAGTCGCGATGGCGAAGACGTATCAGGCTCTGGCTTAACGGGATCAGTTCATCCAGCATGGCTTGCTCCATAATAGGAATTAAATCCCATGTTAGGCCGGTTTTGATAGTAATGCAATACTATTAAATGTTTTTTTACATAGAGAAAAGCAAGGGCAAGACACAAAGGCGCGGAGAAAGGCGGTTATGGGCCGGTTATTGCGGGTTGATGGTGAGGACAAAGGATTTTTGCGCACAGTTATCGCCAGGGCTGGCATTGTTGCAAGCATTGCTAGTGGTTACGTTGTCTGCGTTGTCTCTTGCCACCACGGTAATTTGATGTGAACCCGAAACAAGCCCGACAGCATTTGCTGCAAATGATATGGTCAATTCAGAAGCTGCAGTGGTTGTGCCCCACGTCGCCTCGTTGGCATTAAGGCAATTGGCATTTTGAATGCCACCTATTGGCGCAGAAAAACCTGCAGGTAGAGTATTTACACACCATTTGTAAGTGTTTGGGTTTGCAGCAAATGGCACGCCGCCGTCAGCGTAAACTTTAACGCTATAGGTGGTTGGGAGGGCACCAAAAGGCAACTCATTATTAACAATCCTCAACTGCGCCCCTTGGCAGCCCACTTTGCTGCGCAGTTCATCCAGTGTTATCCAGCGGATTATGTCGCTTACTGTAGGGTCTCGAGTAATCGTGCCTGTTGCTGCACCCGACCCTGCAATGACACCATTTAGAGCTACCCCGTTTAAAATACCGTTCAAAGTGGTTTGCGTGAGAGCGTCCTCTCCTTGGCTTATTATGACAAAAGCAACATTATTAGTGGTTACAGTTGGGATAACAGTGGTGTCCGTAATAGAAATTGCGGTTGTTTTTCTTCCGCAGATAGTGTCTTTGGTAGGTACATTAGCCCCTGAAGGTGCAAGATTAGCGTCATAAAGATACATTAAAGGGCGTCCCCATGAATCAACAGGGCTTTTCACAATTTGATCAAATCTGGTGGTATCAGGCGGGGTTGGGCTAAATGTAGGCAGACGATTGTTACTTGCTGACCAACTACTTACAGAAGCTATATCACTTTCAAGAATCTCCCGGCTTTCCCTGGTTTTGCTCATGGTGGTAAGCGGGCCGATCATGCCAGCACCAATGCCGATCACAATGCCAACAACAACCAGTACCAGAGCCATTTCAACCAGAGAGAATCCGCGGCTATTTAGACGATTCAATTTCATATTTTTTTACTATAGCATAGAGCAGAAATAAAAAAGGAGGCCTTTAGGCCTCCTTTAACGAGTAAAACTGCTTACAGTGTTCGACAAACAGTGTATTGCGAGTTTTCTGAATACGTAGCTGCAGCAGCGCCGGGCACTGTGTTCGCACCAGCAACCCCCAATGTTGCGCGAACGGATCCGGTCGCCGGGTTGCGGTCGTCGAGCTGTGCATCAATTTGTGCTGCAGCTTTACCGGGGATTTGACTGATACATACGGATAGGCCTGGTCCCATACCTGTTACTGCGGTGGTATTATTTGAAACTCCTATTAGTCCCTGAAAGGCGTTGATTGGTAGTGCGGCTACACCAGCATCTGCCGGGTTGCCTGCTATAAATCCTGCTGCTTTTACATGTTGCCAAAAAGCAACACTTTCTCCACCTCCGTTAAATGTTTGCGCCGGAGTAATTGCCAGAATTCCGTTTGGTGCTGCGGATGCTGCAGTGATGTTCACCCAGTTTGCTCCGCGTGCTTGCAATGTTGCCAGAGGGCCGTCATCACCTGGAATGCGGCTATACCTGTCTAAATAACCATTGTAGGCAACGGAAATAGCATTTAGATCATTTACAGCTTTTTTTACTCGCGAGTTATCAATCAGCTCTTGTCCTTTTAATACCCCTCCTAGTAAAAGGCCTATGATAACAAGAACTATCGCCATTTCCACCAAGGTAAAGCCTTTGTTGCTGCGCATGTCTGACCTCCTGTACTTGTGTATTTTATTGCATCCATAAATTTTAAGACCGGTTTCATAAATCGGCTATTTGTTTAAAAAAATCAAGTAAAATTGGGTTAACAAAGAAGGCGCGTGATTATACCCTTGAGAAGAATGGGCAGATTTTGAATTGTATTGACTTCCAGTCTGTGGCCTGCTATTCGATTTTCTGATGTACATTCAATAGATTACAGGTGTGTTTGCTATGAGTATTCTTGCCAACTTGCTGAAAAAAAATGACCGGCATCAGGAAACAGGGCAAATTCCGCCGGGATTGTTGCAGAGCGTATCCAGCGGGGTGTCGAGAAAAAGCAGTCGGCGTACCTATCTGCTGATCGGTGCGGTGGCTGCTGCTGCCGTAGCAGGCGGTGGATTATTGGTGGTCTATCTGCAGACCCGGATTCCGACATCGCCCTCTTTGACACGTCAGGTTATGCCGTCACAGCCGCAGATGGCAGCAAAGGCGGTAGAAGCACCTGTACCGCAGGCGCAGCCGTCATCGTCACGGGCTGTTATTGGACCTGTTGTTGCTGCCGGAAAAACGAAGGCGACGAGTGTCCTGCAGACATCTGGAAAGGTTGTTGCTTCTCCCCGCCACCTGCAGGCAGCAGGAGCAAAGCGTGCTGCCGCTGCGTCTGCTCCACGGGAAACAGCTGCAGTAGAGCGTAAAGCGGTGGTGAAAGACCGTGCCTCGTTGGATGCCTATCTGTTTGCCGCACGGAGTGCCGAGACACGTCGGGATTACAGCCAGGCCATGCAGCAGTACCGTAAGGCCCTTGATGCTGATCCGCAAAATTATAGAATCCTGAATAATCTTGCCAGTGTCAGTCTCAATATGGGGATGTTCAATGAAGCGCTTGGTTTTGCAAACCGGGCTTTGCAATTAAAAGGGGATTACGTCTCTGCCTTGGTTAATGGTGGCATAGCGCAGGGGCGATTAGGTAATGAAAACGGAGCCCGCGCAATGCTTGGCCGTGCTGTTGCTGCTGATCCTGTTAACCGTCCGGCGTTGTATAATCTGGCATTGGCACAGGAGCGCAGTGCATTGTTGGATGATGCACTGAACAGTTATCGTCGTCTGTCTGATGCGGGGGATGCACATGGGATGCTGGGAATGGCAAGGATCAGGGAACGACGTGGTGAACATCAGGATGCGTTGCGGCTGTACCGTGAGGTAACCGCACTACCGGAAGCCGGACAGCGGGTACGTGAGGTCGCCAGGGAGCGGATCAGCGTCCTTGATCGGTAAGGAGCTGTGTTAGAAGCGGATTTGTAAGACGGACAATACTGCTATAATTATTGTCAACCCGCCAATAGCCCACCAGAGTAGTTGGCTTCTCCCTGATGTGCCTTGTGATTTTTTTTCTTTTTTCATGACTTCTGCAGCAGCAATGATTACCTGTCGTTCCTGAACGCCGGGTTTCCCCTCCAGATACGCTGCCATCAGCGCCCTTGAGGCGATCAGGTTGATCAGGCGGGGGATGCCATTGGATAGTCGGAAGA
>DAIQQT010000287.1:0-4276 GCA_036786685.1 Trichlorobacter sp. | reverse complement strand
GACTGACCTGCCGGAGAAGTTTATTGTGGCAGAGCTGATCCGGGAAAAGGTCTTCCGCCTGACCAACCGCGAAGTGCCCTATGGCACTGCTGTGGTGGTGGAGGCATTTGCTGAACGGGAAAACGGTCTGGTGGCGATCAATGCCACCATCATGGTGGAACGGGATTCCCATAAAGGGATCATCATTGGCAAAAGAGGAACCATGCTCAAGAAAATCGGTGAGCAGGCCCGTCGCGATATTGAACGGTTGTTGGGAACCAAGGTCTACCTGGAGTTGTTTGTGCAGGTGCAGGAACGCTGGACTGAGCGGACCGCCATGCTGAGAGAGTTGGGATACGAGTAAGCCAAAACTACTGCGGAGGCCGTCTACTGCGTTGCGCGGTGCTCGCTCCTTCGCCTACCTATATAGGTATGTCTCAGTCGCTGCGCTCCGTGCGCCTTGTATCCGACCTTCCTCATGACGTTTTGAAAGAGACTTAAATATGAAATCAATAGTAGCAATAGTAGGCCGTCCCAATGTGGGCAAATCAACCCTGTTTAACCGGATTGTCGGTGAGCGCAGGGCGATTGTTGATGATATGCCCGGCGTGACCCGTGATCGCAACTACGCGGTGGTGGAACGCTACGACAAGCCGTTTATTCTGGTGGATACCGGCGGATTTGAGCCGGTGACCGAGGACCGCATGTTGCAGCAGATGCGGGAACAGTCGCTTTTGGCCATGGAAGAGGCGGATGTGATCCTGTTCCTGATGGATGCCAAGCAAGGGCTGACCCCCGCAGATAATGAAGTTGCTTCCATGCTGCGACGGGTGGATAAGCCGGTCTTCTATGTGGTTAACAAGGTGGATGGTGAGAAGGTTGAGAACGAGGCAGCCGAGTTCTATGCCCTGGGTATTGACAACATGCACACCATCTCGGCCGCCCACAACCGTGGTATCAGAGACCTGCTGGACGAGATCCAGGAGCTGCTGCCTGATAATCCCCTGCCGGGTGAAGATGAGGTGACCTCCATCGCAGTGGTGGGGCGTCCCAATGTGGGCAAGTCATCCCTGGTCAACCGCTTACTGGGGTTTGAACGGGTGGTTGCCAACCCTGTTGCCGGTACTACCCGCGATTCAGTGGATACCTTCTTTACCTGCAACAAAAAACGGTACTGCCTGATTGATACTGCCGGTATCCGGCGAAAGGGCAAGACCAGCCAGAAACTTGAAAAATACAGTGTAGTAGATGCCTTGAAGAGCATTGACCGGGCTGATGTGGTGCTGATTGTGCTGAATGCTGAAGACGGGATCACTGAGCAGGACAAGCATATTGCCGGCTATGTCTATGAGGCTGGCCGTTCCTGCCTGTTTGTGGTCAACAAGTGGGATACGCTGGAGAAGGACAATAAAACCATTGGCAAGTTTGTAGAGCAGATCCAGTATGAATTCAAGTTCCTGGCCTTTGCCCCGATTGTGTTTGTTTCAGCCAAAAGCGGGCAGCGGATTCACCGGATTATGGAAGAGGCTGCAGAGGTTGCAGAGCAGTATTCCCGCCGGGTTACCACCTCGGAGTTGAACCGTGTCTTTAAGGAAGCGGTGGAGGCCCATCACGCGCCGTTGCACCATGCCCGGCGGGTTAAATTTTATTTTACCACCCAGGTGGGGGTTAAACCGCCCACCTTTGCCATCTTTACCAACCAGCCCGATGGTGTGTTGACACCGTACCAGCGGTATCTGGGCAACCGTTTCCGGGATGCCTTTGGTTTTAAAGGGACTCCATTCAGGTTGCTGTTCCGCGGCAGGGAACGCAAGCTGCCCGATGGCAAGGAAAGAAAAACCTCTAAACAGTGATATGGCTTTACTCAAGCTGCGCTGTGGTTTATCATTAACGCCCTAATTATCGTAGGTATGAGCAAGGAGAAACGGTCATGCAGATGCAGAGCGGGCTGCATGGAAAACTGGAAGAGCTGGGACTTGACGAAATCCTTCAGATTGTCGGAGTCAGTCGTCGTACCGGTATCCTGACCCTGAAAAGCAGAGGGCGTGAGGCGGTCCTGCAGTTCCGTGACGGTCTGTTAGTGAGGGTTACTTCCACCGGTTTTCAGCAGAGTCTTGGAGAACTGCTGATCCGTAACGGAGCTGTCACCCCCCAGATGGTGCAGCAGGCCCTGGCTATCCAGCAGCAGGAGCAGTTTCGTGAACGGATCGGTACGATCCTGCATCACCGTTTTAATGTTGATTTGCAGGTGATTGAACAGACCGTGCGGGAACAGATCAGCAATGTGCTGATGACCCTGTTTGCCTGGACTGAGGGGAGCTTTGACTGTGCCCCCCTTGAGGTTGAAACCGTTGATGCAGCCTATCTTGACCCGGTTCAGCTGATGCTTGAGCTGGGAGATGCGTCGCCGGATCAGTTGGTTGCCGAAGGGGTCAAACGGCAGCAAGCCCTGGGAGCTGATGAAGGGTGTGACCAGATTGAAGAGGTTGTCGAGTTGGCCCCTTTGGCACCGCCAAAGCAGTCGACCTTACCGCCACTGGTGATTGTTGATGACGATGCTGCCATGCTGGAAGCGGTGGTTGAAACGTTTGGACAATGGTTTGATATTTCGTCCTTCACCCGTAGCGAAGAGGCACTGGTCAGGATTGATGCCCTGTTTCGCTCCGGTGGCAATCCGGTTGTACTGGTTGACCTGATTATGCCCAAAATGGATGGTACCGGTGTGTTGGGTGGGCTTGAATTGATTCAACTGCTACATCGTAACTTTGCCGGACTTACCATTTTTGCCATTTCTGATTTTCATCATGCCGATGCCGTTCAGGAACTTTCCGGGCTGGGTTATTCGTGTATCAACAAGCCACGACGTGGTGATACCGAAGGTGATCAGTTTGGTTTGTTTGTGCAAAACCTGAAAGCTGCATTGCATCTGAGCCACTAAGTTTTTTACGCAGGTTTTTTTGGGGGGGAATCTGTAGTGATGAAGAGCTTCACTATCCTTATTGTTGATGATTCTGCTGCCATGCGCTCCCTGCTGGTCTCTACCCTGGAGACACTGGGGAATCTTACTATTGTCCAGGCACCGAACGGCTTTGAAGCGTTGCGGATGCTGCCCCGTGAACAGGTTGATCTGGTTCTGACCGATATAAATATGCCGGATATTAACGGGCTTGAGCTGCTCAGCTTTATTCGTAACAATCCCATCTACAAAGATGTTCCGGTGGTGGTTATCTCCACTGAAGGCAGCCGTAAGGATATTGAAAAGGGGATCTCCCTTGGTGCCAACGAATATCTGGTTAAACCATTCCAGCCTGAACAACTCCTTGAAATAGTCAAAAGGTTTCTATGAGTTCCCCCTCCGTCCCATCATCTGATGCTGCACGGGATTTTCTGGCAGAGGCTGAGGAAATTGTCGAAGAACTCAGTACCCAGCTGGCTGATCTGGCAGATATGGCAGAAAAAGGCGCCTGGGAACCTGACCTGCTGAATGCCATCTTCCGTGGAGCCCACTCATTGAAGGGGCTGGCTGGCATGTTCGGCTTCGGGATGATAGCCGAGGTTGCTCACCATGCTGAAAACCTGCTTGACTGGTTGCGGATGGGTAAGGTCTCGCTTTCAACGGCAGTTCTTGAACTGCTTTTCTCTTCTGCTGAACTGCTCACCACCCTGCTGCGCGCCTGTGTTGATGGTACTCTTGAGCAGCATCAGGCCGCTGCCACAGCCCATGCCGCTGCCATCAACGCGTATCTTAACCCAACTGCTCCGGTTGCAGAGGCCCCGTTACTTGAACAACTGGGCCTTTCAGAATCACTGATGGGGGCGTTGACCGAGTATGAAGAACACCGTCTGAAAGAAAACTGCAGCAAAGGCCGCCATATTTATGTGGTGCATGCCTCCTTTGAACTCACCACCTTTGACCAGGGTTTGTCGCAAGTGACAGATATCCTTAAAGGCTGCGGAGAAGTCATCAGTACCCTGCCCAGTGTCGGAGAAAACCTTGAGACTCATATTGACTTTGATCTGCTGGTGGGCAGCGAGCAGGATGAGCAGGAATTTGCCCAGCTTCTGAAAGATCTTGATGTTACTATTCTGGTTGCGGGTGGCACTGCTGCGGTGAAGCAGCCGGAAACCGCAGCAATGGCTGGACAGGAAGCCGCTAAACCGGCTGAGCCGTCTGCAATAGTCCCGGAAAAACCAGGTATGCCTGCCACACTTCCTGTTTCTGAAGGTGTGCCGGCCAGCCCGGATGAACCCCTTACCGCCAAGAGCATGAGCCGTACGGTGCGGGTAGATATCGGCA
>DAIQQT010000286.1:0-4285 GCA_036786685.1 Trichlorobacter sp. | reverse complement strand
ACCAGTGAACAGCAGGCTGCATAGCAGCCGGAAAGGAGGAACCCAGCCATGATGACCATGTCAGTCAAGGGTCTCAAAGAAGCAATGGAGCGGGCAGACCCCCGCAAGGTACGCAAGGCAGCAAAGTTTGCCATGTCCCGGGTACAGACCAGCGCCCCAATAGAGGCCAGCCGCCTGATCAGGGGCAAGTACAACATCAACCAGAAAGATCTGCTGAACAAGGCAAGCGGCAAGCAACGTATCCAGGCAGTGGGCAAGGTGACTGATGACCTGACCGCAACCATCAGCTTCCTGGCTGGCGGGATCAGCCTGGTTTATTTCGGGGCGGTGGAATACCGCCGGACATCAGCAGGCATGACCAAGCGGGGCCGTAAAGGCACCACCGCAATCAAACGGGGCAAGGTAGGGGTTAAGGTTCAGATTGAAAAGGGAAAGACCACCCAGCTTAGGCAGTTCTTTGCAGGGGTTAAATTTGGTAAGGGCAGTGCCACCGGTACCCACCTGGGGGTATTCCGTCGGCTGGGCAAAGAACGCTTCCCGATTGCTGAATCATCAGTCATCAGCCCAGCTTCTATGATCAACAAGTCAGACATCCTGAAACCGCTTACTCTATTTGTCCAGGATACCTTCACCACCCGCTTTAATCATGAAATGAAAAGACTAGGAGTGACCCAATGAGTACGTCAGCTAACCGCATAACGATACCCGATGTATCCCTGAAGCTTGAACACATCCGTCATTACCTGGTCCTGACAAATGAGCAGAGTAATAATCTCAGTGTGCTGATTGAGGATGATGATGCCAAAGATATCTCCAACTGTATCGGCTGTCTGCTGGATGATCTGCTGAACATGTTGGCCAAAGTCCAGGACACCCTCTACCCAAACGACAAAATTGCAACCACCACCAACCAAGGAGCTTAAACCATGTCAGAGCAAGCCAAAAACCACCAAGCACTGCAGACTATTACTGACCGGATAGCAACAACAGCACCACAGGATTGTCTGCAACGGGTTGCAGATGCTGTTGCCAATATCACCCAGTCTTCAACCGATAATACGCAGCTGCTCAGCGATCTGCTTTCCAGCCCTGAACCTATCCATTTTGGGACTCTCATTTTTCCATCCATAAACCAGTTCGATCGGATGTCAGATTTGATCGATGAGATATGCCTGTATGCAGCAGATCATACTGATACTCAACTTTGTCAGATGCTATTGCAGCTTCAGTGTCAGATGGATGCTCTGCACCCAAGGTTGATTGATCCAGGGGAAGCTCAGCCAACCGAAACCTGATCGTTGATGTAATAGGACTCCCCAAAATTGAGGGGTCCGAATTCAGGCGAACATACCGTCTAACAGTTTCAGATTTGTTTTCCCCCTTGTATTGGTTCGGGTAGTTACGGTGGTTACTGCGTTACATGGCTGAAATTATTAACTAAAACCCGTAACTTTCCCAAGTTACAAGCCGTTACTCAAGTTACAGATTGAAATCATTAAAGTTTTTCTCAGCACAAGAGCCATAAAACGACTAAACCCCCTACCGGAGGCCACCGGCAGAGGGTTCAAAAACAGCAGAAAAACAAAGATTGGATGTCTCTATGACTACCTCAAAAACCGAAAAAAGTAAAGCAAAACCGGCAACATCAGCAGCAAAACCCAAAGCTGCCAAAGCAGCGCCAGCTGCAGCGGCACCAGTAACAGAGCAGGCAGCACCGGTGGAAAGCATAGTGCCACCAGCATCGACATCGCCTCAAAATTCAGGCGATGTACGGCCACCCCTGGACATCACGGCAGCGGTTGAGGCCAGAGTGAAGGAAGAAGCAGCCCTGCTGGGTGATCCCCTTGCACACCCGCTGCTGAAGGCCGGTGCCAAGTCTGTTGTGCAACGCTTTGGCGCCTACGTTGTCAAGGGTACCGGCGTTTACTTCCTGCACCAGCAGGAAAGTAAAGACGGGGAGAAAGCCGAACCCAAGGAAATCTTTGTCTGTTCCTGGCTGCTGCCGGTTGCCCTGGTGCGGGATGCCAAGCAAGAAGGCTGGGGGATGCTGGTCCAGTTCCGCGATCATGACAACCATCTGCATACCTGGATCATGCCGATGAAGCTCTTGAAGGCCGGTGCGGAAGATATCCGCGCCAGCCTGCTGGACATGGGCCTGACCATTGCCACCAGCTACAAGGCCAAAGCTCTGCTGATGGACTTCATCCTTGAAGCCAACCGCAAGCTGCAAAAAGACCCGAACGCCCGTGCCAGAACAACCGCCCAGACCGGCTGGCTGCAACTGCCAACCGGTGAAATGGTCTATGTCACACCAAACCGCAGCATCGGCAACGCCTCTGAACTGGTTCATTACGTGGGGGATGATGGCCACCGTTTCAGCAGCAGCAACACGCTGGAAGACTGGCAATACCACGTATCCCTTCCCATCAAAGGCAACAGCCGCCCTGTATTTGCGGTTTCCATCGGCTTTGCCAGCGCCCTGCTGCATCTGCTGCAGATGGAAAACAGCGGTTTCAACCTACTAGGCGATTCCTCCATCGGTAAATCAACCATTCTGATCATTGTGGCCACCCTGTTTGGTAACCCCCGGCAGATCGTCACCACCTGGAATGCCACCAGCAACGGCCTGGAGGCTGTGGCCACCCTCTGCAACGATGCTGGTTTAATTCTGGATGAGATGAAGCAGCTGGCTGCAGAAATAGCAGGAATGACGGCCTATCACATCCTGAACGGAAAAGGCCGGAGCCGGGCCAACCTGACAGGCGGGTCAAAGGGGGGGAGTAGTTGGCGGCTGGTGCTGCTCTCTTCTGGTGAGATCGGCCTTGCGGATCTCTCCAATGCCAAAGGTGGCCGCCTGTACGCTGGGCAGGAACAGCGCCTTGCAGATATCCCCGCAGATGCAGGGAAAGGGCTTGGTATCTTCGACACCCTTAATGATCGCCCCTCTGCCCAGACCCTGGCAGATGAACTGAAACAAGCCTCCCATCGCCACTACGGCACCGCCTTTACCACCTTTGTAGCAAAGATAGCCGCTGATCCTGAAGGCACCAAAGAACAGGCCAAGAAACTGATGGCTGATTTTTGCGCCACCAACCGGCCCAAAGATGCCGCTTCACAGGCATTGCGTATGCTTAACCGCTTTGCCCTCGCAGCAGCAGCCGGAGAACTGGCCACCATCTGGGGCATTACCGGCTGGAACAAGGGAGACTCTTTCTGGGCAGCCAGTGTCTGCTTTAAGGCCTGGATTGCACACCGGGGTGGGGCAGGCCAGCAGGAACCACAAGAACTACTGAAGCAGGTTCACAGCTTCTTTGAAGCCCACGGTGACAGCCGGTTCAAGCGGTTCTATCAAGACAAGCTGGTGGAAGACAAGGTGATCGACATGTACGGCTACCGCCGTGACCAGATGGTAACCACAGACTGCATTGATGAACGGCACACCGAATACTATGTGCTGCCCCAATCATTCAACCGGATCGTCCAGGGCTTTGACCCCCGCGTGGCAGCACGGATTCTGGCAGAAAAAGGCATGCTCTACAAAGGCAAGGCAGAGGCCACAATACAACGTCTGCCAGGCTTAAAGCCTGCCAAATACTACCGCATCAACCTTGATGCCGCTGGCAATGAAGAAGAACTGTAACCGTCCATAGGGTCCAGGCCGCGGCCAGCCCCCACGGGCAGGCGGACTGTCACCCTGTGGGCGGGTACCAAACCAACCAGAGAAAGGAAGATACCATGCAAGACAAGACAGATATCAGCTCAGGTGTTGTGTACGACTTTGATGAAATGCAACGGGTCTGCCACCAGTTACGGGCTATTCAGTTCGGCATTGAAGGGCTTGCCCCGAAAAGGGGTCAGTTCAGTGATGGTTCGTCTGCATACGAAGGCCTGACTTTCATGCTTCATGACATCATCAAGTGGCTGGCCCCTGATGACGCGGTAACTGAAGATAAACGCCTGGAACAGCTACAACTGCAGCAGCAGATAGCCGCTGCAGCAGTGCCAAAACTGAAGGCTGCCTGATAACATCAAACCAAACAGAGAAAGGAACGAACATGGGAAAACCATTGGCACCAGAACACGCATTAAACCTGATTGAAGGGGCATTGGAACGGCTTGAGGTTATGAAAGTGCTGCTGTTTATACAGGGTGGTAGTAGCCCAGAAATCTTGAGCACTAAGCATCTGTCGGGCGGATTGTGCGGAATCTTTGACGCCATTTGCGACGACATTGGGGACGGCTGCCACTGGCTAGCTGAAGCAATGAAAGAAAAGGAGGCTGCATA
>DAIQQT010000285.1:0-4301 GCA_036786685.1 Trichlorobacter sp. | reverse complement strand
CATAAAAATGGTTCTGGGCTCGTTGGGAATCTACAAAGACAACCTGGGACTGCAGTACACGGTTTACAAGACCATGTACCAACAGATTAAAGGCAAGTATCAGATCAAGGATGAAGACCCTGCTGCAGAGCAGAGAACCAAAGAAGCCCTGATCAGAATAGAACTGGCTGAAGCCACCATGCAACAGCTTGAGCCTAAATTGATGCTGGCATTTGCTGGAGAGCCGGTTGAATTCAGTGCTCAGGAAGCACAACAGCTGGAACTGCTTGCCGCCATGTTCCCGGCCACAGACGCCATGACCCAGCTGGCAGCCCTGGAGCAACTGAAGTAATCAAACGGACTATCAACCTAAGGAGCTTGTCATGAATCGCTATCTCCGTTACGCAGGGTTTTGCTTGATGGCCCTGCTCCCCTTTGGCTGTGCAACCGCTCCAGAGACGGTCTATGTCACTGAGGCACAGCAGGTAACAACCATGGCACTGGAGCCGGTCAATCTGGACTCAATCGCCCTGAAACAGGATCTCAGCTCAAAGTTCAGCCGTCAGCTGCCGTCAGAGATGACAGACGAGCTGATGAATGATGTTCAGGCGCAGCTTGCCAACACCAAGCGATTTACCAAGGTGTTGATGAACGCCTCGGATCAGGAAACCTATATTATTGAGCCACGGATAGAGAGCCTTAACTCATTTGAATCCCCCATGAACATGGACCCCACCCGCAAGCTGGTCACCTTCAAGGCCAGGGTACGGCTTGACGTCAAGTTCATGAACACCAAGGGACAGATCGAACTGGTCAAGTCCTACAGCGATGACCGCAAGCTGGAAACCAAGATTCCGAAACGTGAGGCTATGGCGCCTGAGAAGAAGCAGGAATTCTTCAAGCGTGCCGTTACCGTTGGCTTCCGGGCGGCTGCTGACCGTCTGGGCATGGGCTTTAACCCCAGCTATGAAATGGGCAGCATCAGCAGGGTTAACGGCAGGATTGCCTACGTCCAGATCAACACCTCAAAACTGCGCAAAGTGCCCAAGAAACAGCAGGCCATTGAAGTAGTTGATGACAACAACCAGGTACTTGCCAGTATGGGCGAGTTGCAGATTGAAGACGGAAGCATCTCGGGACGTTATTTTGAAAAAGGCGGCGCTTCAATCAAGGAAGGGATGAAGGTCAGAGCCCGGGTCAACGCAATGCTGCTGGATTAGCAACCGGGGACAGCTTACTGACAACAGATGGGGAGGCAGCGCTGCCTCCTCGTCTTATTTCATCAAAATTTTCAACGCTTGTTTTAAAACCTCTTCAACGGCTGCTCCACCAACACAATCCAGTTCAGCCAGAACTTTTCTCACCTGAATATCCTTGTAACCAAGATTTAAAAGTGCCGAAGAGACATCGTCCAACACGGTATTTTCAGGCAGCGAACGCCCCACACCCTCAGCAGCAGAGACACTACCGGTATCCAGCTTGCCTGCCTTATCCTTCAACTCCAGCACCAACCGTTCAGCCGTCTTTTTACCAATTCCCGGAATAGCAGACAACTTGTGCAGATCCCCCTGTTGCAGGGCGGCAGCCAACTGGGGGGGCTGGATATTGGAGAGGATATCCCGCGCCAGTTTGGGGCCAATACCAGACACCGAGATAAGAAGCTGAAAAAAGGATTTCTCCGTACGGGTACGAAAACCATAGAGTAAAATGGCATCCTCACGCACACTGGTATGAATATGCAGGGTGGCAGATCCCTCTTCAGGAAGTTCGTAATAGGTTGAAAACGGGATCATAACCCGATAGCCAACCCCATGGACATCAAGGATGACATGATCAGGTGACTTGTGGGCTATCTGACCGGTCAACAGTGCAATCATGGACGGTAGTTCCTCCAGGAACTGGCACGACGGGAAATTGCCACCGCAGGACCAGCCTGCAGACGCAACTGATATGAATTGATATGACAGATTGCAACGGCAACGGCATCGGATGCATCAGCCTGGGCAATCTCAGGCAGGCCTAAAAGTGCTTTAACCATCTTCTGGACCTGCTCCTTACCTGCCCTGCCCTGCCCCACCACCGCCTGCTTCACCTGTGAGGCCGTGTACTCAAAAACCGGCAGCCCGGCGTGAACCGCTGCAGCGATGGCAGCGCCCCGGGCCTGTCCCAGCTTCAGGGCCGCACGGACGTTTTCAGAGACATAGACATCCTCAACCGCCACCGCATCGGGTGCGTATTCTGCAATGACCCTGCTCAGCCCTTCAAAGATCAGACGCAGACGATCAGGAAAATCCCTCGCCTTATCGGTAAAGACGGCTCCGTTGTCAAGGTGCACAAGGCGGCTACCATGCTGTTCCACCAAACCGTAACCGGTGATGCGTGAACCTGGGTCGATTCCAAGGACACGCACTAAAAACCGCAGCCTCCGCCGTTTTTCCGGTGATACTGCTGGTGACACTCTTCAGCCTGCCAAAAGGTACCTGCCGGTACAACCTCGGTGACAACTGAACGTTGATAGCGACCGGAATGATCGACAGCCTCACGGGATGATTCAGCCTGAAGGCGTTGTTCTTCCGAATGGTAGAAAATGGCTGAACGGTACTGACTACCGACATCCGGCCCCTGCCGGTTCAGCTGGGTTGGATCGTGGGCCTGCCAAAAGATCTTCAGCAGCCGGTCATAACTGATTTGGGCAGGATCGAAACTCACCTCAACCGCCTCGGCATGACCGCTGGTACCGCTGCATACCTGCTGGTAGGTCGGATTCTCAAGCGTGCCGCCGGTATAGCCCACCCTGGTGGCAACAACACCCGCTTCATCGTAAAACGCCTCTTCAACACCCCAGAAACAGCCTGCTGCAAAGGTTGCCTTTTCCATGCCCGCCTCCATGCAAAAAAGGGGGCCTCGGGCCCCCTTTCGGTTACATCATCTTTTCCATCTCATCCGCCGAGATATCAAAGTTTGCATACACATTCTGGACATCATCGCAATCTTCCAAGCGATCCATCATCTTCAGCATACTTTCCGCCTGCTTACCCTCAAGCGCCACTTGTGTCTGAGGAATCATGGTGATTTCAGCGTTCTGAAACTTGAATCCCTTGCCCTCAAGCGCGTCCCGCACCTCTATAAAGCTGGCCGGCTCTGTGTATACCTCAATCTGTTCATCCTCTTCAACCACATCATCGGCACCTGCTTCAAGGGCAGCCTCAAACAGCTGATCAAAATCAACCGACTTGTCATAGCTGATCAACCCTTTTTTATCAAACATCCAGGCCACACAACCGGCCTCACCCATATTGCCGTTGCACTTGGTAAAGATACTGCGCACTTCAGAAACGGTACGGTTGCGGTTATCGGTCATCACCTCAACCAGCACCGCCACACCGGCCGGACCGTAGCCCTCGTAGACGATCTCCTCATAAACAACACCTTCCATACCACCGGTACCTTTTTTAATGGCCCGCTCAATATTATCCTTGGGCATATTTTCGCCCTTAGCTTTATCGATAGCTGTTCTCAGGCGGGGGTTCGCTGCCGGGTCACCGCCACCCAGCTTCGCTGCAACCGAGATCTCCTTGATAATCTTGGTAAAGATCTTACCGCGCTTGGCATCAGCAGCGCCTTTTTTGTGCTTGATGGTACTCCATTTATTATGGCCCGACATATTCAAACTCCTTCACCATGAAATCTGTATCTGCTCCATGACAGAATCTGTTTTTTTAACATGGTGAATTCTACCTGTCCAGAGTGAAAATACTGGTGCTGCGTGCTGGACAGTCAGCAAGCATCCTGTTACTCTGACCATCAAGCAAGACCTCTGGAGGAACCAGTAATGATGCCTGTCAGCTTTCTAAGAACTTCTAGCATGGTGTTTCTACTGACACTACTGGTCGGCTGTTCTGCCCTGCCCATAACTAAGCCCTATCACAAAGACCTGCCGCCTGTTCTGGCCCAGGACGAACTGCTGCGCCCTTATGAAAAAATGGGCAGAATCCAGATTACCCGAGAGGTCTATTTTGCGGACTACGATTTAAAACTCGATCCAAATCTGCAGGAATGGGGCATTAAATCGCTACGTGAAGAGGCCCATAAAATGGGAGCAGACGCCCTTATTTTTCCCGAAGTAACCAGTCGCCAAATCACTATTGTCATGTTTCCCGCTTTTCCCGCTACAGAATATCGGGCTACCGGCGTGGCGATTAAATTCAAATAGTCTTGACAGCATCGCTCAATAGTATGTATAAAGACAATTCTTCAAAGTTAAATCGGCGACGTAGCCAAGTGGTAAGGCAGAGGTCTGCAAAACCTTTATTCAGCGGTTC
>DAIQQT010000284.1:0-4305 GCA_036786685.1 Trichlorobacter sp. | reverse complement strand
GGACATCATCGCCGCAAGGATGGTTCACTCTTTCCGGTTGAAATACAACTCGGCTGTGTTGAGCATGACAACCAACGTCACTATCTGGCACTTGCCAGGAATATTTCAGATATTCAGAAAACCGTTGAGCATGCCGTCTTATATGAACGTAATCACCTAAACCATATTCTTGACTCAATAACAGCCAATATTGCTGTGCTTGATGCGCATGGCACCATCACCATGGTGAATGAAGGCTGGCGCAGATTCAGGGATGAAAACCGGGGAGAATCTATCCCTAAGAATGATGTCGGCGTCAACTACCTGCAGGTATGCAATCAAGGTATTGATTGTGACGCTGACCCTTCCCTTGTTGCTATTCGTGACGGCATCCAGTCGGTCCTGTATGGAGACAGGCAGCAATTTAACTGTGAATATCCCTGCCATTCTCCCGATACACAGCGTTGGTTCAATATGTCGGCGTCTCTGCTGACAGACAGCAATGGTGGTTGTGTTGTTGTGCATACCGATATAACCCAGCGTAAGCTGATTGAGGCCACATTATTAGAGAATGAAGAGCGGATGCGACTCGCCTTTCTGGCAACCCAGGACGGTATCTGGGATGTAAAGGTTGATACGGGTGACGTTTTTTATTCCGCGCGTTGGAAGTCGATGCTGGGGTACGATGAATCTGAGATAGAGCCAGATGGCGGTTCGTGGGAACATCTGCTGCACCCAGATGATCTGCCTCGGGTGTTGCAGGAGGTGCAGGATGTCATGGACGGGAAGAAAGAGTATATGGTTGAATATCGCATGCAGCACAAGGATGGGCACTACGTAACTATTCTTTCGCGAGGATTCCCTGTCTATCGTGATCACGACAGCCGGCCTGTCCGGATCGTTGGAACTCACTCGAATCTAACCGAGCGGAAGCAGGCAGAGAAAGCGCTCTGTCGTGCCAATAGAGAGCTGGAAGAGACAAACACTGCCATGAAAGTGCTGTTGGCACATCTGGAAGAGGAAAAGAATAAACAGAATGAAACTATTCATGCCACTATCAGACAGCTCGTGCTTCCGTATCTTGCAAAGATCAAGGCCAAAAACGATCCTCAAGTGCAAACACTTCTGGAAATTGTCACAATAAACCTTGAAAAAATTGTTTCTCCGCTCCTCTCATCGCATAATTTCAGATTAAGCAAGCTTGCTCCCCAGGAGCTCCTGGTTGCCAATCTTGTGCAGGAAGGGAAAAAAGACAAAGAAATTGCTGCGCTACTCAACTCCTCAATTCATACCATCAAGGCACATCGCCGAAATATCCGGAAAAAGCTCGGTCTGTCCGGTGAAAAGGAAAATTTGAAATCCTACCTTACTCTCCAAAATAAGAGCTAGTTTTGTTAACTAATATATAGCTACTAATACCTCCTTTTTATCCTCCCCATTTCTTGATAATGTTGTCGGACATATAATGGCGCCAATTGCTTTTAGCAACATGTAGCATGTTGACCGTTATCATAAGTGAACAGTGAGCTCGTGAAAACTTTCGGAATCTTTTGCGAATTTCTGTTGTCAGTTTTGTAATCGCGGGAGGGTTGTGTGCGTTTTTTTGAGCGATTTAGGCAAGATTTACCGCATCGTGCTGATACCTCCACAGCTGAGGAGTTGAAACGGAGCGCATTGCGGTTGCGTCGGCTTGCTGAAGTGATCGAGCAGGTTGCTGCGGTTCGCGACCTACAAAGCTTGATGAATGTTGTACGCCATGCCTTACGTGAGTTGACCGGTGCTGATGGTGTTACGCTGGTGCTGCGAGATAACGGTTTCTGTTTTTACGCCGATGAAGATGCCATCGGGCCGCTCTGGAAAGGGCAGCGTTTTCCGCTGGAAGCCTGCATCTCAGGTTGGGTCATGCTGCATCGCCAGGCAACGGCCATTGAAGATATCTATAGCGATCCACGCATCCCACACGAGGCCTATCGTCCCACCTTCGTAAAAAGCCTTTCCATGGTGCCAGTAGGGCGTGAGCAACCGTCTGGTGCAGTTGGCTGCTACTGGGCAACCCAGCATATGGTCAGTAGAGAAGAACTTGAATTGCAGCAGGCACTGGCCGATGCCATGTCCGTCGGCTTGGCCAACCTCGACCTTTATGCTAGAATGCATGAGGCAATCCAGCGTGCCGAGCAGGCAGCCAGCGATACGCGTACCAGCGAAGAAAAATATCGTATGTTGGCGGAAAATGCCGTTGATATGATCTTTTGGAAAGGACCCGATGGCCAGTGCCGCTATGCTTCTCCGGCAGCGGTAGCACTGACCGGGTACGCGACGGAAGAATTTCTGCAAGATCCACAGCTTATGACACGTATCGTACATCCTGAAGATCGGGAAACCTACCTTGAGCATATCAGGCATGATGCGGAACCGGATGTGGGATATCTGGATATCCGCTTTCTGGCGAAAGACGGAACCGAACGCTGGATCAGCCACCATTGTCGCCCCATGTACGGCGACAATGGGGAGTACCTCGGACGACATGGAACCAATCGTGATGTTACCGAACGGAAGCAGGCTGAACAAATGCTGCTCCAAGCCAAAGAGATAGCAGAGACGGCCAACCGGGCAAAGTCCGAGTTTCTGGCGGTTATCAGCCATGAACTACGCACCCCGCTGAACGGTGTTTTCGGCGGTGTACAGCTACTTCAGATGACTAGCCTTGATCAGGAACAGCAGGAATTCCTTGCGATGATCGATCTTTCGGTCCGCAACGAGCTCTCGCTGGTCAACGATCTGCTGGATCTGGCCCAAATTGAGTCTGGAAAGCTGCAGATCACGTCCCAGCAGTTCTCTTTGCGCCGTTTTATTGAAGATACCCTTACCATTGAGAAGCTGCCGGCCCATGAACAGGGGTTACGTCTGACAGCAGAGGTTGACCCGCTGCTTCCTGATCATGTAGTGGGTGATCCATTGCGGCTGCGCCAGATTCTGTTGAACCTGCTGGGCAACGCCGTTAAGTTTACCAAGCAGGGATCAGTAACACTGACGGTCCATCTGGCAGAGGCCACAGATCAGTTGCCGCAACAGTTCCAATTCTGCGTTGTTGATACTGGAATCGGCATTGCGGCTGCTGACCTGGAACGGATTTTTAAGCCATTTGTGCAGGTCGATATGTCCGATACTCGCAACTACGGTGGCACCGGCCTGGGGCTGCCTATTTGTAAACGTCTTGCCATCATGCTGGGAGGGACTATCAGCGCGGAGAGCACACCGGGTGCAGGCAGTCGATTCTGCTTGGAGATACCACTTGGTATCGCTGAAGATGCACAAGCAACCACCTCTGCTGAACAGCAGGAACATCAGCAACCAGTCAACTATACAATCTTGTTTGCCGATGACGATATGTTCAGTCTGAAAACTGGAGCCACACTGTTGGAAAAGCTGGGATATCGGGTGGTGACCGCCACCAATGGCAGAGAAGCCTTTGAGGAGTGGCAACAGCAGAAGATCGATCTGATACTGATGGATGTACAAATGCCACTTATGACCGGCACCGAGGCGCTGGCAGCAATCCGCAGAGCTGAACAGGCGCGGGAAAGTGTGCCGATACCGATCATCGCCCAAACCGCTTTTGCCATGCCCACTGATTATGACCGATTACTGCGTGACGGGTATAACGGTTATATCCGTAAACCGCTGCTCATAACGAACCTGCGACAAGAAATTGAGCGTGTCATGGGTGTATGAGACCAACAGAGCCCGCCCGTCCAAGACAGACCTCATATTACGTAAGTACGCACTCTGACAGAGGCCGGAGTCCTGAATGAAAAAAAGCAGCAAACCCCCGTATACTGAAAATGTATCCCCAAAGACAGCTGCTGCCATCCATTACGTAGGTATCGGTGCATCGGCCGGCGGCCTCGAAGCAATAGAATCTTTTTTCACCAACATGCCGCCGGACAGCGGTCTGGCCTTCATTGTCGTGCAGCACCTTTCTCCTGACTACAAAAGTCTGATGGTGGAACTGCTTTCCAAAAAAACCGCTATGCCGGTCCACCGGGCCGAAGACGGTATGGAGGTGCTCCCTAACAACGTCTATCTGATTCCTCCCAAGAAGAATCTGACTATCTTCCATGGTAAGCTGCTCTTGTCCGACCAGGACCACAGCCGTGGGATTAACCTGCCCATTGATCTGTTTTTGCGCTCACTCGCCGACGACCAAGCTGAACGGGCGGTGGCAGTAATCCTATCGGGTACCGGCAGTGACGGCATGCGCGGGGTACGCAGTATTAAGGAAAACGGCGGTATGGTGATGGTGCAGAGTGAGGAATCGGCTAAGTT
>DAIQQT010000283.1:0-4309 GCA_036786685.1 Trichlorobacter sp. | reverse complement strand
TGATCGTGGTTCAGACAGCAAGGGGGTACTGGATTACCTGATGCAGCTCTGGATGAAGGCTGATTTTTCTATAAATCCTCTTCAGGGTAACCATGAGCGGATGTTGCTGAATGCCGTTGCACGTGGTGAAGAGGCCTGGCAATATTGGTACGGCAATGGCGGTTGGGCAACCCTGAAACAGTTTGGTGTGAAAATACCAACAGATATTCCCCAAGACTACATCAAATTTCTGTCAATGATGCCGACAATACTCACTACAGATGATTACGTGCTTGTACATGCAGGTTTGCATTTTGGTGTAGCTGATCCGATTAACGATACTCCTGACTACTTCAGACTATGGGATAGGAATTATAAAGTGGTGCCTGAGTTGATCGGAAGTAGAACTCTGGTTGTTGGCCATACCATGACAGATATTCATACCATTCGTAACTCTCTTGCAACCCATCATATAAAACTTGATAACGGCTGCTGCGACAAAGGGCATGTCGGATTTGGAAGTCTGATAGCGCTAGATCTGGATAACCGGGAGATTATTGAGATAAGAAATTGCGAGTAGATGGCTTTTGTGCAGGATCAACATGTTGTGGCGTTTTCGGGGTTGAATTCAAACAGCTTGGATAATTTTCATGGGTCTAAAATGGCATGGTCACACAGCTGTCACAGATTGGTCACAGGCTTGACTAAATTGGTAGGGAAAGTAGTTGGCAGGTGTTCTGCAAAAGAGACTAAAAAACTTATAAAGCCGCAAAAAATAAGGGCCAGGTACTTGACCTGGCCCGTGTATTTTTTTGGAGCGGGAAACGAGATTCGAACTCGCGACTTCAACCTTGGCAAGGTTGCACTCTACCACTGAGTTATTCCCGCTTGGTGAGAAAAGTTATTTAGCAAATGTTGTGCTGAGAGTCAATATTTTTTTGTCGTGTATGAAAAAAATATCAGGATCCGGTTGCTACTATTTGGATGCGCCAAAGAAGTTCAGGATAGCGTCATCCAGGCTAACGGCATCTTGTTTCTTTGCAGGCGCTTCAGTTGTTTTTGGTGGTTCTGCGGCTTTTTGAGGTGTTGTTTGTACTGTTTCCTGAAAGAGTAGCTCAACGCCGCTGGTATCCACCGCAGCAGTTGCTTTGGGTGGCGCTGACGGAGGTGGTGTCTGGGGGGCTATTGCGGCAGTTTCTTGCTTGAGCTCCTGCGGTTTCTCTTCGGTTTGTTGTGGGGTGCCGAATGCCTTGTTGTCAAACTCACCGCTTTTCAGGCGGCGTAGCATTTCTTTGTGTTGCTCCTTCATAAGGTCTTCAACAACAGCTTCCAGGTTGTCGATTCTGAGGATATCGGCGTAGCTGGTTTTTTGCGAACAGAGGATAACGCCTTCCCGATACAGCAGGGTGATGATGTGGGGGTTTTTGACGCCACTGTCTTCGGTCTGGATATGAAATACAGAGCCTTTGTAGTTTATGTTGTGGTTGTAGCCCAGCAGCATGGCGGTATCCTCTACTTTTTTTCCTGCTGTGGTGTTGCAGCAGGCTGCGGCTCCAGGGAGTAATCAGGTTCCAGTGGCTCGGAAAGGTCAAGGTGGCGCAGGCGTGCTGCCTGATCACCGTCAAGAGTAATCTTCACCTGTTGTATTTCCGGCATGTTGCTGCAGACGGTGTTGACAATTGCATAGACCGCCATCGTTTCAGCAGAGCTGCCGGGCTCCAGCAATTCAGCAAAGTCTTTGCCCAGGTCTACAGTGGCAAGGGTGTTTTCAATTTTTACGCTGTTGATGGTGGTCCATTCGGGAACAACAGCGGTCAGTTCTCCTACCGGGCCTACGAACAGTTCTTCCAGAAGTGAGCGAAGGCAGGTGGTGCGGTCTTCACAGGTCTCAACTTCACGGGCTTCCCTGACCAGATGGGAGTCGTCATCGCCAAAAAAGAGCGTTATCTTTTTGGTGGCAGCCGGTCCCTGTTTGCCGGGTGGTGTGTCTGGAAGCTGTCGGGCTTCCTGATATTTTTGCCAGAACAGCCCACCAAATACCAAAGCGATCAGAATGAAAGGTACCACTATATCGGCACCGATACGTTGCTTGTGTTGTATTGCCATCAGTCTTTCTCCGTGCTGAGCCGGCAGTCATCTAGTGAAACCTGATATACATCCCCCAACTTGCCCCCCAGGAAGCGGTTGCCCACCCGGATAAAGCCGGCTGGTACATCGGTGACATAATAGTGGTGGTTGCCCAGTTCTGCCGGAGGGCGCAGCATGCTTTTCTCTTGCAGGATGGTTGCCACGGTGCGGGCGGTCTCTTCGGCAGAGTCTACCAGGGTGACATCCGGCCCCATAACTTCGGCTATTACTTTTTTAAGTAAAGGGTAGTGGGTGCAGCCCAGTACGAGTGTGTCGACCTGCGCTTCCCGCAGCTCTTCAAGGTAGAGTCGTGCGGTCATTATGGTGACGTCATTATCAATCCAGCCTTCTTCTGCCAGAGGGACGAAGAGTGGGCAAGGTTTGGCAAGTACCGAGATATCAGGATTCAAGCGTTTGATAGCCCGGGAGTAGGCGCTGCTGCGGATGGTGCCGCTGGTGCCGATGACCCCGACAACGCCACTGCGGGTTACTTCTGCTGCCCGTTTTGCTCCCGGCTCTATGACGCCAACCACCGGGATTGGCAAAGACCGGCGCAGGGTGGGCAATGCGACGGCAGAGGCGGTGTTACAGGCCACCACCAACAGCTTGATATCTCGTTTAATCAGGAATGAGGCGATCTCTTGCGAATAGCGGATAACCGTGTCCGGTGACTTGGTGCCATAGGGGACCCGTGCCGTATCACCAAAATAGATGGTGTCTTCCTGGGGCAGGGCTTTGGTCAGTTCGCGTAAGACCGTTAAGCCACCTACTCCGGAATCAAATATGCCGATTGCCTGCCAGGACACCGGGAACATCCTCCTGTATTTATTTGAATAACTATATATAAAGTGTTTCTTTCCGGCAGGCAAGCTCTTTGCTGGTTTTTTGCAGCTGAGGTCAGTCCTGCTTTGTTTGAATATGGCCTTGACAAATAGAGGGCTGCTGATTACTTTGTGACCTGTTAGCACTCAACTTTATAGAGTGCTAACAGGCCGCTTTTGAGGCTGATAGCAGGGAATGAAACGGGCAAAGGATGTGTCGTGGTTGATCTGACACTTTCACAACGAAGCAGACAGATTCTGGAGGCGATTGTCGAAGACTATATCGCCACAGCCGAGCCGGTTGGTAGCAGTGCTGTTGCCCGGCGTCATGCCCTGTCTTTGTCTTCGGCCACGGTTCGTAATGTTATGGCAAGCCTTGAAGAATTGGGCTTGCTGGCTTCACCCCATACCTCTGCCGGACGGATTCCCACCGATAAAGGCTTCCGTTTTTATGTTGATTCTCTGGTCGGGCTGCGGACGATTACCCACACGGAGAAGAAAGAGATCCTGAAGCGTTGCCGCGAAACTGGCGGCAATCTGACCGACCTGCTACGGGAGGCCAGTCGCACCCTTTCCAGTCTTTCCAACTATACCGGTATTGTGGTGGCCCCACGTTTTACCACCAGCATGTTTCGTCAGATTGAGTTCATCAAGCTGGGGGCCCGACGTGTTCTGGCTATTCTGGTTACCTGTAGCGGCGCTGTGCAGAACCGGATTATTGAGGTTGATCAGGAGTTCTCTCCTGAAGATCTGGTCAGGATGTCCAACTACCTGAACAGTACGCTCGAAGGGCTTTCCATCAGCCAGGTGCGTGAAAAAATTCTGGCTGAGATGGAGCTGGAAAAGAACCGCTATGACCAGATGATGACCAGGGCGCTGAGTCTGTCACAACAGGCACTGCCTGATGAACAGGATGAAGTCTACATCACCGGTCAATCCCGTATCTTTGAACAGCCAGAGTTTAGTGATGTAACCAAGATGCGAGAAATATTTCAGGCCTTTGAGGAAAAAGGCCGATTGGTACAACTACTGGGTAACTGCATGCAGGCGCAGGGGGTTCAGATCTTTATCGGTTCAGAAACACCGCTGAAAGAGATGGCCGGCATGAGTCTGATTACCTCTACCTATATGACCGATGCCAACACCATCGGCCTGATGGGGGTGATTGGGCCGACCCGGATGGGGTATTCATCAGTCATTCCGATTGTTGATTATACGGCACAACTGGTCAGCCGTTTGCTGACAGAACGATAATGAACACTGCTATATGCAGTTGTTCTGAGAGGATAGCCTGGTACCATGAACAAAGAACAACAGGATGTACAGACAGAGCAGGAACCGGTGGTTGAAACTGCCGAGGCAACACCGGAGCAGATGATTGC
>DAIQQT010000282.1:0-4326 GCA_036786685.1 Trichlorobacter sp. | reverse complement strand
AATGATCAGGGCGATGCGCCATCCGGCTCCCTTAGGCATTGGCACGGCTCCTTCTGTAATAAAGTCTGTTAATAGGCCGCGGATAACGCGGATCGAGCGGACAAACGCGGATTATTAAAGCAAAATCAAGTAAAAACTGAAATATCCGCTAAAACCGCAAAAATCCGTATCATCCGCGTGCTATGCATGTAATTATTTTACGACTGTAGTAACGAACGGCTTATCAATCTTTATCTTCACACCGGTGGCAATTTCCAGGGTAACCACCTGATCTTCCACAGCAGTAACCTTGCCATGGATACCGGCAGCGGTCTTGACACTGTCGCCCACCTTAAGGGCGTCAATCATGGCCTTGTGCTCTTTAGCCTTTTTCTGCTGGGGACGGATCAACAGAAAGTAAAAAATTGCAAACATGGCAACCAGGGGACCAAAGGTACCTAACAGTTGGGCCGGACCGCCTGCTGCGGCGCCTGCTCCTCCTGCGGGTGGGGCCATTGCATAGGCTACTCCAAGCATGTTCATCATCATTGTTCTACTCCTCCTTGTTGTTTTCAGTTTCTGGTTGTTGGTGGTGGTAAAATTCCTTGCGGAATGCCTCAAATCGGTCTTGGGTAATCGCCTCCCGCATCCGGGACATCAGGTTCAGGTACCAGGCGATGTTATGATGTGTGTTTAGCATGGATGACAAAATCTCGCCAGAACGAAACAGATGCCGCAGGTAGGCACGGCTATACGTCCGGCAGACATAGCAGTCACAGGTCGGGTCAATCGGCCCCTGATCATCCTCATACTGCTTGCGCTTGATGTTCAATCTGCCCTGGTTGGTAAAGAGCATCCCGTTTCTGGCATTACGGGTCGGCATAACACAATCAAACATATCATAGCCACGCCAGACCGCTTCAACCAGATCTTCCGGGGTACCGATCCCCATGATATAGCGGGGATGATCGGCAGGCAGCAGGTCACTGCAGGCATCCATCACCTCATGCATCACCGGCTTTGTTTCCCCCACTGACAGCCCCCCCAGAGCATACCCGTCAAACCCGATTTCCTGCAGCTCCTGCAGGCTGCGTTGACGCAGATCCGCAAAGCGACCGCCCTGCACAATACCGAACAGCAACTGATCAGCACGAGCGTGAGCTTCCTTGCAACGCCTGGCCCAACGGGTGGTCATGGCCAGGGAACGCTCAACATACTCCCGGTCTGCATCGGCTGGGGGACATTCATCAAAACACATGATGATGTCAGCACCAAGGGATTCCTGAATCTTGATTGACAACTCCGGTGTCAGCAAGTGCAGAGAACCATCAATATGGGAACGGAATTTGGCCCCTTCTTCGGTTATCTTGCGCAGTTCCGTCAGGCTGTAGACCTGAAACCCGCCGGAATCGGTCAGGATCGGCCTGTCCCAGGCCATAAATTTGTGTAACCCACCCATCTGTTCCACCAGACGGTGGCCCGGCCGTAGATAAAGGTGATAGGTGTTGGACAGGATGATCTGGGCACCGGCATCCTTCAGGTTCTCAGGCCGCATCGCCTTAACCGATGCACTGGTACCAACCGGCATAAAGATCGGGGTCTGGATCTCACCATGGGGCGTGGTTATTCTGCCGGTACGGGCACGGCAGCCTGTATCCTGATGCAACAATCTGAAATGATCCGGCACCACTACTCCTACACAATCAGCATGGCATCGCCATAGCTGTAGAATCGGTATTTTTCCTGCACTGCCCTGCGGTAGGCATCCAAAACAAATTCCTGACCGGCAAAGGCAGAGACCAACATCAACAGGGTTGATTCAGGCAGGTGGAAGTTGGTGATCAGCGCATCCACCACTTTAAAACCATACCCGGGGTAGATAAAGATATCTGCCTCACCCTTACCCGGCAACACCTGTCCAGCTGCGTCTGCAGCATATTCAAGGGTCCTACAGGCGGTGGTACCCACCGCAATTACCCGCCCGCCCCGCTGTTTTGCTATCGCCACTGCAGCAGCGGTTTCGGGCGGGATGCAATAGCGTTCACGGTGGATAACATGGTCCTGCACCCGCTCTACCCGGATTGGTTGAAAGGTGCCCAACCCCACATGCAGGGTAACCGTGGCCAGCTGAATTCTTTTTTCCCTGATCCTGTCCAGCAGCTGCGGCGTAAAGTGCAGTCCTGCAGTGGGGGCGGCAACAGCACCGGATTCAGCCGCATACACGGTCTGGTAGCGCTCCCGATCCAACTCTTCTGAAGCACGGTTCAGGTAGGGTGGAATCGGCATCTGGCCGATCTGCTGCAGCCAACCATCAAAATCATCAGTGCCGTGGAATCTAATCAACCAATCCTGCTCACCCAACCGGTCTACCACCTGGGCAGTAACCCCTTGGTCAAGAATGATCATCTGCCCCGGTTTGCAGGCCTTGGAAGCCCGCAACAGACAACGCCAACAGGCATCCGGTTGCGGTTCCACCAGAAACAGCTCTACCCGTCCGCCGGTTTCCTTGGTACCAAACAGGCGAGCCGGAATCACCCTGGTATCATTCAGTACCAGCAGATCATCGGGCTGCAACCAATCCGTAATCTGTTTAAAGCGCGTCTCTGTCAGCGTCTGCTGCTGTCGTTCCAACACCAGCAGGCGTGATTCATCACGCTGCGGCATCGGATAGCGTGCAATCAGCTCGTCGGGGAGCGCAAATGAAAAGTCGCTGACTAGCATACCAGTTGCGACTACTTAAGCTCAGACAGCTTGCTCAGCTTAGTGCCGGGATAATAGTACGACAGGATTTCATCATACTTGAAACCGTCCAGCGCCCGCTGTTTGGCGCCGTACTGACACAATCCCACACCATGACCATAACCGACCCCGTTAAAATAAGCCGTACCACCTTCCACACGCACCGAAAAATTGGTACTTCTTACAACTGTTGAGCCAACTGCCATCCTGAACTTGGTTGCCAGCAGAGTCACGTTTCCCCGCTCAGTCACCAGCACCACGTTCTTCAGTCGACCACGATTATTACGTGGCCCGGCCTTTATATCAGTGAGTCCAACCACTTTGAATGATTTCAAGGCTGCTTCAATCTTTGACAACGGTACTGCCTGTTCCCAGCTACTGGTGGTTGAGGTCAGCCCATACTGGCACTCCACCCCCTGCAGATAGGGCAACGCAATGCCCCAGACATTCTGTGATGCCTCTGTCCGCCCGCCGCTATTGGCATGATAAAAAGCCTGTATCACCGAACTGTTATAGGTCAACACTTCATCTTTAGTTTCAACAACACCACGGGCAGCCCGACTATCCTCTTCATCACTGCCTTCATAGGCCTGATCCATAACCGTTGATTCAAGGTGATACAAGGCCTTGCTGCGTTCCTTCCGCTTAGCCACAGCAAAGGTGCGGGCAATCACCGCCTGGGCCTTGATTGATTCCATGGGCCAGGTGGAAGAAATTTCACTATTGATAACCCCCACCAGATACTGCTCAAGGGCCAACTGGTTCACCACCAGTAACTTTCCGTTCTGCACTGACAGCTCAAGCATGCCCCGGTAGGATTTGCCATTCATGCGCAACTTGCCAGCCGCAGCAAGGCGTATCAACCGGCTGGAACTGCCTCCAGCCTGCACTCTGCCCCGCTCGTTTTGAAATGTTAAAGGGAATTCAAGCACAAGTGGCTTGCCGGTTTCGTCAGTGGCCAGCACACCGTCACCATCAATGGTCACCGAGTCAGAAGCCTTGGCGATGGCAACCCGGATCTGCTCGTTTGAAGCAGCGACTTCAAAGGCAACTACCTCCACTGGAGCAATTCCGGTCAACAGCAGCAAATATGCGGTTATGATAAAAGAATGTAAATAGTTCATAAATAGTATTTGAAAGTTTGAAATAGAACCATAAAGCCGTATGCGTGTCAAACAGATTCAAGTTTATCTATAACCGTTTCGACGTTTGACAGGCGGGAAACAGCAGGCTACACTGCCTCACTATGGCATTGCTTGAAATCAGCAATCTTACCGTTACTATTCCCACGCCCCACGGCATTGTGCATGCCGTCAACAACGCTGATCTGCGTCTGGATCAAGGCAAGACCGTGGCCCTGGTGGGAGAGTCCGGTTCCGGCAAGAGTATGACGGCCCGCTCCATTATGGGGCTGATTCCGGCATCCGGCAGAATTGTAAGTGGTTCAATCCGTTTTGATGGCCAGGAACTGGCAAATCTGCCGGAACAGGAACTGCGTCTGCTGCGGGGTAACCGGATTGCCATGATCTTTCAGGAACCAATGACTTCGCTGAATCCGGTGCTGAAAATCGGTGATCAGGTGATGGAACCGCTGTTGCAGCACCGCAG
>DAIQQT010000281.1:0-4327 GCA_036786685.1 Trichlorobacter sp. | reverse complement strand
CCTGCTGCTGGAGGGAACCGCCATTGCCCTGAAGCAGGTGGCTGGTGCAGGACGGGAGTTTGGCCGGAGGCGCTGGCGTGATTTTGATCGCAGACTGTGGGAGCAGGTCCTGCTCGAGGAACAGGCCAAGGCAGCCGAAAGCCTGGAGGTACCGGTACTGGGCTATGATCAGGATCCACGGGCCATCATTGCCTGCCGGGAGAATGCCCGCCGGGCCGGGCTGGCCTATCAGGTGGCCTTTGACCGCAAAACGTTTGAGGAATCAGAACCGTGCGGCCATCAGGGGATCTTGGTGATGAACCCGCCCTACGGTGTGCGGATGGGAGATAGACGGGAATTAGAGGTTCTGTACCGTAAGATCGGCGAGGTCTTTAAACGCCGCTTCACCGGCTGGACCGCCTATCTGCTGGCCGGAGATCTGGAGCTGGCCAAACTGGTGGGGCTGAAACCATCACGACGCTTTGTACTGTTCAACGGACCACTGGAATGCAGACTGCTGAAGTATGAATTATACTGATTCCTCACCAATCCCATACCGTTTCATCTTGCGCCAGAGGGTTGTTTTATTAATCCCCAGCAGGCGGGCTGCCTCCAGTTTACGGCCATTGCAGCTCTTCAGTACCCGCAGGATATGTTCCTGTTCTGCCTCATCAATCCGCAGTGATTCCCCTTCATCCGTACCGTCAGGTTCATTCCGGCAGCCGATCAGCAGGCTTTCCGGGGTCAGTTCTGTACCGGTTTCCAGGATCATGGCCCGCTCAATGATGTTCTCCAGCTCCCGCACATTGCCGGGATAGTCGTACTGTTCCAGCAGCCGCATGCCGGCCGGAGCAATACCGGTGATACGGGGATTAATGGCCCCATGTCCGGCCAGAAAATGTTCTGCCAGCAGGCGGATATCTTCAGGCCGTTCCCGCAGGGGCGGCACCCGCAGGGTTACCACACCCAGCCGGTAGTAGAGATCAGCGCGGAATCTGCCCTGACGCGCCTCCTCTTCAAGATCCCGGTTGGTGGCAGCGATAATCCGGCTGTCAACCGGGATCGAGATGCCGCCACCGACCCGCTGCAGCACCCGTTCCTGCAGCACCCGCAGCAGCCGCACCTGAAAGGCGTTGTTGGTGGTGCCGATCTCATCCAGAAACAGGGTGCCGCGGCTTGCCAGTTCAAAATAGCCGAGCCGTTTGGCATGGGCGCCGGTAAAGGCCCCTTTTTCATGGCCAAACAGTTCGCTCTCCAGCACCCCCTCTGACAGGGCACCACAGTTGACCGCGACAAAGGGCTGTTCTCTGCGGGGCGACCAGAAGTGGATCGCCCGTGCCACCAGCTCTTTGCCAACCCCGGTCTCTCCCTGAATCAGCACGGTGCTGTCAGTGCGAGCCGCCCGCCTGGCCAGATCAAGCAGTTGTTGCATCTGGGGATTGCTGGTGAGGGGGATGTGGCGTGAACGCTGGCGCTCCTGTTCACTGCGATAGAGCGCCACCTCTTCTTCAAGCCGCCGTTCCTTCAGTGCCCGGTTGATCCGCAACAGCACATCATCAGGATCAAACGGCTTGGCAATAAAATCGTAAGCCCCCTGCTTGACCGCTGCAACCGCGCTTTCCAGGGATGAATGGCCGGTAATCACAAAGACAATCACCTGCGGATCGAGCTTGATCAACTGCTCAAGCAGTTCCTGCCCCCCCATGCGCGGCATCTTCAGATCAGTCAGGACGATCTCAGCGCCGTGACGGCTGAAATGCTCCAGCGCATCGGCACCGTTGCTGAAACTGTGTACCTGATATTCCGGCCCCAGCATCCGGGTCAGAATCTTACAGGTCAGGGAATCATCATCAACCACCAGTACTCTGATCATAGGCTGTTCTCCGCTGCCGTGTTCAGTGGCAGTATGACGGTAAAGGTTGTTCCTGTGCCGGGCTGACTTGCAACCTCAATCTGTCCCCCCATCCCCTGCAGCATGCCGTAGCTGACCGAGAGCCCCAGCCCGGTCCCCTGCCCTACCTCTTTGGTGGTAAAAAACGGGTCAAAGATCCGGTCAAGATGCTCCGCCTGTATGCCGCAGCCGGTGTCGCAAAAACGGAACAGCATCCGATCTGCCTCTGCCTGCACTGAAACCGTTACTGAACCGCCCGGCGTTGCATCAATGGCGTTCAGCAGAATATTGACAAAGACCTGCCGCAGCTGGTCGCCATCCACACACAGCCGGGGCAGCGGCCCTGTTTCAGCAGATTGCAGGGCAACCTGCAGTTTTTCAGCACGCAAGCGGACCAGGGCAAAGGCATCCTGCAGCAGGGTCAGCGGATCATGACTGGCAGGAACACCTTCCGAGCGGCGGGCAAAGCTGAGCAGGCCGCCGATGATACTGCTACATTTGCTGGCCTGATCAGCAATATCATCCAGATCCCCCTGCAGCGATTCCCGGTCACAACCACCCTGCGCAACCCCCTTGCGGGCCAGCAGTGCCAATGCCTTGATATTACCCAGCGGCGTGTTCAGCTCATGGGCCAGACCGGCAGCCATCTCGCCAATAGAGGCCAGTTTTTCGGTAGTGCGGATCTGCTCCTCCACCCGCAACTTCTCTTCTGCCTGTTCCTGCATGGCATCAGCCATCCGGTTGATCTCGGCAGCCAGAAATCCGACTTCGTCACCAGCAGCAATCCTGATCCGCTCTTGCGGCTGCTGCCCCATCCGGCGCACCCCATCCACCACCCCCTGCAGCGGACGGGTCAAGGAACGGGCAAAAAAGAGCGAGACCGCTGTTGCCAGGATCACCACCACCACGGCCCACAAACCGGTCAGACGTTTGATGGTGGCAAGGGGGCCGAGAAAAAAGTCCCGCTTGGCATTGACCACCACCACCCAGCCCCTATCCTGCTGCCCATAGGGAGAGTAAAAGGCATGTGCCAGCATATCTCTGGTACGTGGATCACGGGTTATGCCGTGATCGCTGTTCATCCAGGCAGTGGTGATTTCAGGGGGATAATCGTTCAGGACCGTACGCTGACTGCCGGTCTGGTCGCCAAATTCGCAGGCCGTGTCGCGATGAAAGAGATAGATACCGTTACGTTTCTTGTCAGCCGGATTACGCTCCACCAGAAAGGCGCTCCCCTCCTGCTCGGCAATGACCCGGTTGATCAAGCGACCGGCCTGTTCACCCCAGACATTGATCACCAGCACCCCTACCCGCTTGTTACCAGCCAGCAGTGGCATGGCAAACCTGACCATGGCGGGGCAGAACGCCTCTTCTTCATCAATCTTGCCCCGTTCCAGGTTGGAGATCAGGATGCTGTTCTGCGGCAACTGCAGGGCTGCCTGAAAGAAATCCCTGCCACCGACAAAGTGCACCATCGGCATTTGATAGGGCTGCTGCGGGGGGCCAGCCGCCTGATTAACCTTGCCTTCCTTGACCTTGACCAGCACATGCCCGACCGGATCAATCAGGCGGATCGCCTGCAGGGTGGGATCAAGCTTCTGCCAGCCCAGGAAGCTCTGCTCCATCCGCGCAAGCACGGTTTTCAGCTGTAGCTGGTTGTCCGCACATGCGGCAGCACGGAAGGCATCAAGCTCCGGCGAGGCAGCCATGGTGCGCAAGGTTGTCTGTGAATGATCAACCAGTTCTGCCAGCCCCTGGGCAGAACGGCTGGCCAGGGTGCTGACCTGGCGCCCGGCGTTCTGCTGCAGAATATGGGCGGTGGTCAGGATAATCAGGGCAGAGAAGGCGATCAGGGCAGGCACGGCCACCCCTAACAGGGCAATCAGGGTCTTGCGGCGAATTCCGAGTCGTTGCATGGCAACTCCATGGTGCAGTTTGCACCCTATAACAAGGACGGACCAGGCAGAAACAGGTGCAAATTGCACCCGCACACCGTACTCTTTTTTCTCCACTTACGCAACAATCATGAATAACAGGCATTTTTAATGTGGCACAGATTATGTAAGTTAATGATCGGTTTCATATTCCGATTCCAGTTCAAGGATGATAGCAAGGCGGCGAACTCTTCGGCGACGCAGGTGTACGTGCAATACATCGGGGAGCCAAAGACGAGCCACAAAGGTCGCGCCTTGAAGTGGAAGTGGAATTACATCTCAAGGAGTATATCATGAGGACAATCGGGCTGCTGCTGATCCTGCTACTGACAGGCTCTGTTGCGTGGTGCTTTGATGCAGGCTCAAGTTGTGTTACCTGCCACAGCGACCGGGCCAAACTGAAAGAGCTGGGGGCCGAGGCGATGTACCTTGACCCGGCTCAGGTTGATCGGGAAGTGGGTATGAAGGGTAAGCCGAGCTGCGTGGACTGCCACCTGGGTGATCCTAAGGCTGCTGACAAGGC
>DAIQQT010000280.1:0-4336 GCA_036786685.1 Trichlorobacter sp. | reverse complement strand
CCGACAGCAGCAAACTGGTTGATCGGGTTGAAAAACTGGTGGAGCGTCAACGTGAACTGCAGCGTGAGGTGGAGGCACTGCAGGGTAAGCTGAATGCTGTCCAGTCCGGCGATCTGTTGAGTCAGCTGCAGGAGGTCGCCGGAGTTAAGCTACTGGCAGTGCAGGTACAGGTCGTTGACATCAAGGCCCTGCGCGATATGGCGGATCAGCTGCGTGACAAACTTGGCTCTGGCGTCGTCGCCCTGGGGGCTGAGCTGGATGGCAAGGCCAACCTGCTGGTCACGGTAACCAAGGATCTTACTGATCGTTTCAAGGCCGGTGAGCTGGTGGCTAAACTGGCGCCGATTGTCGGTGGGCGGGGGGGCGGCAAGCCTGAGCTGGCTCAGGCCGGCGGCAGCCAGCCTGAGAAGTTGGCTGAAGCGCTGGCAACCGTAGCAAAACTTATGGGGTAACCGATGCCGAATCGCTCCGGTCAGCAGCTTACGATACTGGTGGTGGATGACGAGCTGCTTATCCGCGACCTGTGCAGTAAGGGGCTGAGAAAGTACCGGATCCTGCAGGCAGGTTCGTTCCAGGAAGCACTTGATTGCTATGGCAGTCAGCCGGTTGACCTGGTTCTGACGGATATACAGATGCCCGGTGGCAGCGGTATTGAACTGCTGCGCAGGATTAAGAAGAGTGATCCCAATGCCTTGGTTCTGGTGATGACCGGCTTTGGTGACAAGGAAACAGTGCTGGAGGCGTTACGGGCTGATGCCGATGACTTTATCCAGAAACCGGTTAATCTGCTCTATCTGCAGACGGCAATTGAAAAAGCCCTGAGTAAAAGGGTTCTGAAGGAAGAATTGGCTGCCATGCAGTATCTTGACAGCCTGAAGGGGGCTTTTCTCTCACTTGTTTCCCACAAGCTGAAGACCCCCTTAACCTCCTTGTCGCTGGGGCTTGAAGAGCTTGAGCGCTATGCTGCCCGTCTCCACTCAACAGATGTCTGTCACCTTCGACTGGTATCCATGCGTGAGGATCTGGGGGTGCTGGCCGGGCTGATGACATCGCTGGTTCGCATGCACCAGGCCCTGGGGGCGCCGGGTAGCGGTCTGGTCAGCTGCGACCTGTCTGAGGTGGTAAAAAGCACTGCAGAGTCAGTGGAACGGGCTTCTGCAAAGAGTGGCGTTACCCTGATCCTTGATCTGGCAACGGTTCCTGTTGTACGTGGCAACCGTGACCGGCTTATGTTTGCATTACAGCAGATCCTTGAAAATGCGTTTAAGTTTACCAGCGATGGCGGCACCGTGGCAGTTTCCCTGACATCTGCAGGCCGTTATGCCACTATTGTTGTCAGGGACACCGGTTGTGGTATTGCTGAAGATGAGATGCCCAAGATCTTTGAACGATTTTACCAGGTTGACCCGGATGCCACAGGGCAGGTACCCGGTTTTGGACTGGGTCTGTTCTGTGCGCGGGAAATAATCAGACAGCACGGTGGTTCAATTGAGCTGAGTAGTCAACCTGGTCAGGGGACAACGGTAACCATTAATCTCAACTGTTTAGAGGGGTGAACAAGCAGTGAAGCATCTGATAGAAAAAGCCAATAATCTGATGGAGGCACTGCCCTACATCAGACGTTTTGCCGGTAAAACCTTTGTGATCAAGTATGGCGGCCATGCCATGTCAGACGAGCGATTGAAGGAATCGTTTGCCCTGGATGTGATCATGCTCAAGTCACTGGGAATCAATACTGTAATTGTGCATGGTGGCGGTCCCCAGATCAATGAAACCCTGAAACGGTACGGGATTGTCTCTGAATTTGTGCGTGGTATGCGGGTGACTGACAGCGATACCATGTCGGTGGTTGAGATGGTGCTGGTGGGGCAGGTCAATAAAGAGGTGGTCGGCTATCTGAATCAGCATGGTGGTAAGGCGGTGGGCCTGTGTGGCAAGGATGCTAACCTGCTCCTGTCAAAAAAACTGCTGCAGGAAGTAACCGGTGACAATGGTGCGGTTGAACAGGTGGATATCGGCTATGTCGGTGATGTGGTCAAGGTCAACACCGATCTGATCAAGACCCTGGAGCAAGGGGGCTACCTGCCGGTGATCGCACCGGTGGGGGTTGGTCTGGATGGTGAGAGCTACAACATTAACGCCGATGTGGTGGCTGGTCGGGTAGCGGCTGCCCTGAATGCTGAAAAACTGATCCTGCTGACTGACACACCCGGCGTTCTGGACAAGGATAAAAAACTGATCCAGAAGATTAAGGTTGCCCAGATACACGGTCTGATTGAAGATGAGTCAATTACCGGCGGTATGATTCCCAAGGTGGTCTGCTGCGCTGAGGCGTTGCGTGACGGCGTCAGAAAATCACACATCATTGACGGCAGGATGGAACATTCGGTGCTGCTTGAGATCTTTACGGACATCGGGATCGGGACGGAGATAACCAATTAGGTGGTTAAGAAAGGGGGCCATAGAATGAAGAGACTTGCACGTGCTGTTGCTGTATTGGTAACACTGTTAATCACCGCTGCTGCTGTTCATGCAGCAGATCTCTGTGTCGGCAAAACACCGGGTACAGTCACTTTTTTTGACCGAGAGATTGACCGGGATAAGCCGTTGCCTGCTCCGGTGACTGAGCTTGATTTCAGCAAGGAGATGTGGGCGCTGGTCTGTCTGACCGACCCGGTGGGTCCCCAGCCTGACGGTGGCAAGAAGTTTCGGGTGGTGTTGTACGTCAAGCAGACCAGGAGCTACGATGGTAAATATTCTTCCTATGCTGCCAATGCCAAGCAGGAAGGTATTTTCCGTCCGGCCCTGTCGAAGCCTCGCAAGGATATTATCCTGTTCCTGAATGAAGATTTTGCCACCAACAAGGGCCTTAGCTACAAGCTTGATCCGGGTGAGTATGAGTTCCGTCTGCAGGCCGCCACAGAGAAGGGAACCGGCAAGCTGGATCTGGCCATCGATTGGAAAAATGATGTGGCCTATATTCAGGAGTTACGCAAGGCCGGCTATGTGGCTGACGGCAGGATCAAGGTGCTTAAGCAGAACTAAGGAAAACAGAAATGACAAATCAGCAATGGGTAGAGCGCTCTGATAACGTAATTATGAAAACCTACGGACGGTATCCGATAGTGCCGGTCAGGGGCGAGGGCTGCCGTCTGTGGGATGCCGACGGCAAGGAGTATCTGGATTTCCTGGCCGGCGTGGCAGTTAACAATCTTGGCCACTGCCACCCCAGGGTGGTCAAGGCGATTCAGGATCAGGCTGCAACGCTGATCCATTGCTCCAACTACTACCAGATTCCCCAGCAGATAGAGCTGGCCGAACTGCTTTGCAGCCATAGTTTTGCGGATAAGGCATTTTTCTGCAACTCAGGTGCTGAGGCCAACGAAGCAGCCATCAAACTGGCCCGTAAATACAGCCGTGAGAAACATAATAACCCTGAACGTTATGGGATTATCACGGCTGCGGATTCGTTCCATGGTCGTACCATGGCCACGGTGTCAGCCACCGGTCAGGAAAAGGTTCAGCGCTTTTTTGACCCGCTCCTGCATGGTTTTGCCCATGTACCGTTCAATGATCTGGCGGCCTTGGCGGCGGCTATTACCCCCCTGACCTGCGCAATTATGCTGGAACCGATTCAGGGGGAGGGGGGTATCAACATCCCTTCAGTAGAATATATGCAGGGGGTGCGTGAACTGTGTGATCGTCACCAACTGCTGCTGATTCTGGATGAAGTACAGGTGGGGATGGGGCGGACCGGCAAGCTGTTTGCCCATGAGCATTTTGATATCACACCGGACATCATGACCCTGGCCAAGGCGTTGGCCGGTGGTGCGCCGATCGGTACCATGCTGGCACGGGATGAGGTGGCTGCCTCCTTTACCCCTGGCACCCACGGTTCCACCTTCGGGGGCAACCCGTTGGTGACCGCTGCCGCAATTGCCACGGTGCGGGCTATTCTTGAAGAAGGGTTGCTGAACCGGGCCGAGGAGATGGGTGAGTACCTGCATGGTGAGCTGGAAGCCCTGGGGACAAAGTACCCCTTTGTGAAAGAGGTGCGCGGCATCGGTCTGATGATCGGCATGTCGTTGACCATTCCCGGTGGCGATATTGTCAAGAAAGGCCATGAAAGGGGGGTGCTGCTGAATGTCACCCATGATACCGTGCTGCGTTTTGTGCCTGCCCTGACGGTCAGTAAGCATGAAGTTAATCAGATGATTCAGATTCTGGATGCCATTTTTAAGGAGATACCGGCATGACGCGGCACTTTCTGGCGTTACACGATTTTTCAAAGCAAGAGCTTGATGCCATGCTGGCTCTGGCTGCAGAGCTGAAGCAA
>DAIQQT010000279.1:0-4377 GCA_036786685.1 Trichlorobacter sp. | reverse complement strand
ATCGCGACAAGAGCAGTAAATAAGCTTTTGACCAGCCCAATAGCAGACACTTGATGAAATATCCACGTCATAGACCGAGCCATCCTTACGGTGATGGCGGGTTTCAAAGAGGTCACCGCTATGGTCAAGCCGCGCTATCATCCGCCGCAGTTCTTCCTGTTTGAAACAGGCATCCCAGTCCCAGACATGCAGCTCAAGCAGCTCTTCAGGGTTATAGCCCAGCATCTCTCCAAAACGCCTGTTAGCTTCAAAAACCTTGCCCATGGCATCAAGCACCACAATACCATCACGGGATTGCTCAAAGACCAGACGGCGGCGGACGGCCTCTTCTTCAACAGCCCGGGCTTTTTCTTCAAGCTGGCTGTTAGTCTCGCTCAACTGTTCCACCAACATGCGCAATTCAAGTTTGCCTTCTGTCAGCTCCTGAGTTTTCTCCTCCACCTTGCGGCGCAGTTGCCTCCCCCAGACAAACACCATGACGGCACCACTAATAAAAATTAGTGAAAAAACGAGTATATACGGCATGACATGCTGTATTAATGGTGCTTTTTGCTTCAGTTCAATGCCAAGCCACTTACGACTAATACCGTCAATGACCCCCTCTTCACAGGCGTGGTTCAAGCTCTTTGCCATGATGGAAGCCAGAAGCAGATTGCCCTTGCTGGTGGCCATGCAGTTCTTGCCCACATAGAGCGGATCACCAACCTTCTTGGCTTTGGCGGTCAAGCGATTGCTGTACAGGTGGTACAACACAATCTGTTCATCCCCGATCAGTGCATCAGCAGTCCCTGCAATAACCGCATCAGTGGCTTGGGCAAAATTGTCCGTTGGCACCAGCTCAAACCTGATCCCCTGTGACTCAAGAAACTCCTTGGCATAGTCACCACGTTGAATGGCAATCCGCTTGCCCTGCAGATCGCTAAGGCGGGTGATATCAGGACGATCTGCCTTGACAAAAATAAACGCAGGGACGTCAACAATCGGATCACTGAAGCTGAATGTTACTGCCCGCTTGTCACTATAAAAAAGACTGGTGATAACATCGGCAGAACCGGACAGAACCGCCTGCTGGGCCTCCTGAAAACTCATACTGACAAAACGGATCTGCAGCCCCATTTCAGTTGCCATCCAATGGGCAAGCTCAACACAGATACCATCCAGGGAGCCGTCTTTTTGTAGAAATTCAAAGGGGGGATAGTTTGATTGACTGACAAAGACTATCGGGCCGTGTGAGGCAAGCCAGGCTTGTTCTTCAGGGGTAAACAGAGAGCTGCCACCGGATCGGTTTCCGGCAAAACCAACAGCAGAAGAAAACAGCAGTGATGTCAGCAGTAACACAATAAAAAAGCGGGGGTAGCGCATACCAGCACGCATCAGATCACCTGCGTTCCGGCCGGACACCTGTGGTCTGCTGCCCCATAGCAAAAATGCACGGTATAAAATATAATCATCGTGTTGCGCTTCCTGTCACCGGCAAACCCGGAAGGCATGGAAAAGGAGTTAACCAGCACACTTAATACTTAACACGATGCTTATGTCTTGTATATGGGGTGATCACCCCAGTTTTGTTTACTTTATAAACAGATAGCAGACAGTACATCAGCCAGAATAAACTGAAACCTGCCGGTTTCAACCGTTCCAACCCAGTTTTTGAATCTCCTGCCGGTAATGAAAAACCTCCTGCCTCAGCTGATCAATCAACTGCTCTGCCCCTTCGAGAGCACCTTCTTTTGCCAGCTGTTCAAGGCGCAGGGCAACTGTTGCGGTCTTCTGGGCACCGCTATTCAAGGCAGCTCCTTTCAGGCCATGAGCTTGCATACAGACAGCGGCCCTATCAGCACGCACCACAGAGGCATACAGCTCTGCCATTGCACTGTCTACCTCATTCAGGAAGATGTTGACCGTGGCTTTGGCCAGGTCACGATCCCCCTCAAGTCGTTGGAGCAGATCTTCAGCGGCAAAAGCCGGTTCTTCACCTTCCACCGGCAGATCAGTTGCAGCAACCGGCTCTGCTGCTGTACCAGTCTGCGGTACGGCGTGCTGGCGACGTTCCAGACAGGCGGCAATCGCGTCAGCCATGCGTGCAGGCTGCACCGGCTTGGTCAGGTAATCATCCATACCAACGCTCAAGCAGCGCTCTCTGTCCTGCACAAAGGCATGGGCAGTCATGGCAATGATCGGCAGCCTGCGGTTCTGCTCACCTGCCTCACCCTGTCTGATCCGGATGGTGGCCTCAAAACCATCCATCTCCGGCATCTGGCAATCCATCAGGACAAGGTCAATCGGTAACAGACGCAGCATGGCCAGTGCCTCCTGGCCATTGGCAGCCTGTGAGACACTATGCCCCTGTTTTTCCAGAATGGCGCTGGCGACCAGCTGGTTTACCGCATTATCTTCCACCAGCAATATTCTGGCTGATGTTCCTTTTTTCTGTTCAGCAGGCAGCTTCTGCTGTTGCAGCTGCATCTGCGCCAGTGCATCACAAGGATCACACAGAACCGTCACCGTAAAGCAACTGCCCTGTCCCGGCAGACTGATCAGGCTGATATCTCCGCCCATCAGACGTGCCAGCTGTCGGCTGATAGCCAGCCCAAGCCCGGTCCCGCCATACTTGCGGGTAGTGGAGCTGTCAGCCTGGCTAAACGGGGTAAACAGCGAGCTAAACCGATCTTTGGGAATACCGATGCCGGTATCCCGGATCTGGCAGCGCAGCAGGATCTTCCTGTCTTGTTGCGGTTCAGCTGCAGCCTGCAGAGTAATGGTGCCGGTCTCGGTAAACTTGAGCGCATTCCCCAGCAGGTTCATCAGTATCTGACGAAGACGGGTTCCATCACCTTGCAGGCAGCGACAGTCCTGCAGATCAAAGCGACGCACCAGCAGCAGCCCTTTGGCTTGGCACTGGGCTGCAAACAGATCTGCCAGCTCGTTACACAGACTTTCGGGATCAAAGGGAAACTCATCAAGCTGCAGATGACCAGCCTCTATCTTGGAAAAATCAAGAATGTCATTCACAATAGCCAGCAACAGCTCTCCGCTGGCTCTGATCACCTGCAGGAAATGGCGTTGTTCATCGTTCAGTCCGCTTTCCTGTAGCAGGCCAGCCATACCGATCACACCGTTCATTGGTGTACGGATTTCGTGTGACATGTTGGCAATAAAACACATTTTAGCCTCAACAACCGCTTGGAGTGCCTGCTCTGCCTGTTTTTTGTCCGTTATGTCACGACTGATACCGACAATACCCAATAATTTGCCGGAAGCATCTCGCAGAGGGGATTTGAGGGTATCCAGCAGTATTTTAGAACCATCAGGATAGGTTACCCACTCCTCATTATGACGGGACTGACCGGATTCCATCATCAAGTGGTCCTGCTGACGAAAAAAATCAGCCGTTGTTGCGTCAAACAGCTCATGATCACAGGCATTGATGATCTGCTCACGAGAACGTCCCACTAAGCGGGCAAACTCATGATTGCAGCCCAGATAGACACCGTTTGTATCTTTGAAAAAGATCAGGTCTGCCGTAGAAAGTAATACCCCTTCCAGCAGTGCCGTCCGTTCCTGTACCCGATGTTCAAGCGCTTCATTCAGCGCCTGCAGCTCTAATGACTGGTGCTGCAGGCTGACCGCCATCTGCTGAAAGTTGGCAGTCAGCCCTTCTACTTCACGTACCGATGCAGCCGGCCAGACAATGGCGTCACCATCGGCTACCCGCTGGGACAGACTGCGGGTCATCTCCTCAAGCCGGACAAAGACCCGGGCAAGATAGGTGGCAAAGTAATGGGCCAGTGCAATGGCCAGTAACAGCACCAGAGCAATCAACCCCAGTACCTGTGAAACTTTTTGGCTTATCTGCAGCAGTAGGGGCTTAAGCGACCACTGTGTTACTAATTTCCAGCCCGGCAGGCTGGGCACAACCTCTTCCTGATACAGGAATGAACGAAGCCACCGTTTCATTGCGCCAACGCCGGGCTGTGGATCAGGTATCCATTGACGGGTTGTCGTATCAAGATACCGAAGAGCACCGCCTGACGGTAGTCTGAACGGTGTCATTGGCTTCAGATCCTTACTGTTGCTGACCACAACCCTACCTTCAGGATCCAGAAGAGTTACCGTAATCGGGCGTTTTCCTATCAAGTTATCAAACAGGCTCTGCAACTCTTCAAGCTTAAAGACGGAGAGTACCGCCCCCTGGTAGTGACCGGCATCATGGATCGGCGCAACCACTGCCAGACGGGGGCCGGGGGTGCCGATTTTGCCCATGAAAAATTCTACGGTCGACACAAAGGGGGGGGCCATAACCCGCTTCAGGTACGGGCGGTCACTCATATCCAGACCACTGGTGGAGTTGCCCTGTTCATCAACCTTGGGCACAAA
>DAIQQT010000278.1:0-4397 GCA_036786685.1 Trichlorobacter sp. | reverse complement strand
TGACTCCATATTACATGATAAAAGGCCCGCTTTTCAGGCGGGCCTCTGGTTTTACCTCAATCTATGCACCATGTTCATGGTATGCAGGCTACTTCTGTCGGTAGCCTGTTTGTTGCTTCATATGTTGCCAAAACAGCCAGGCGGCGTATCTTCCATAGTGTTTCCTCCATAAAACCTACATCTGCTCCGTGGAAAAAATCACAAACTTCTTTTGCTTCTCCTTCTGATACTTGTTTCAGGTAGCGCTACCTTGATTTCAAGATACCTTTTCCCGACAAATAAAACAGTCTGTTTTTTATTTTTTTTGCGGCGTATAGTAAGCAAGTATGCCTTCAGGCCAGTAAACCATCAACCACCGATTCTGCCCTTGCGTAGCGGGGCAAACAGATATTCCAGTCCGTTTACCTTTATTTCATACACCGCCTGTAACATCCTGCCCAAGCGCCCTTCCGGAAAGCCATTGCTGGCAAACCAGACCACATACCGTTCCGGCAGATCAATCAATAAATGCCCCTGATACCTGCCAAACGGCATCCGCATCTCGGCCAGGGCCATCAGCTCTTCAGGGTTTGCGGTTGCCTCAAGACAGGGCTGCAGCGGATCATAGGAAGAAGGGATGTTCACGTCAGCTTACTCTCCCCCGCAACTGCCGGAGCAGCCGCAGGAAGAACAAGCATCTGCAGTTGCTGTAGCTGTTGTACAGCCACTATCCTCTGTTCCCCCCAACACCCGCAGGATAATGTCACTTTTGGGGTCCTGATTAAACTGCTCTGCCAACCGTTCTACGATCTCCTCCTGAGAACCGGCCAGGTCATCCCAGATCCCCAGGATCGGTGCCCCGCAGAGCGAACCGATCTGATGGGAAGCCCCTTTCTCGGCAAGGCCGGGTTTGGCAGGAAAGCGGTTGACCATAACCCCCTTGACCTCAATATCCATCTGGCCGGCTGCAAAACAGGTCAGGACACTGTGGTTGATGGTTCCCAGATTGGGACGGGCCACCACCAGTAGCGGCAGGTTCAGTTGCTTGACCAGATCAGCGATCAGCAGACCGCCATTCAGCGGCACCATCAGCCCCCCTGCCCCTTCCACAATCACAAACTCATGCTGTGCTGCCAGACGCTGGTAGCAGGCTGCAATCCTGCTGAAATCAATCTTCACCCCGTCCAGCTGTGCTGCTTCAACCGGTGCAATCGGCTGACGCAGACAGTAAGGGGCAACATCGTCAGTACAGTCAACACCGGCAGCCCAGGCCAAAATCTCGGCATCTTCCGAGATCAGCTCACCATTGCGCTCAACACAGCCGCTGGTAACCGGCTTCATGACACCGACATTCACCCCCCTCAGGCGCAGAATACGGGCCAGGGTTGCAGCCACTATGGTTTTTCCGACACCGGTGTCTGTGCCGGTGATAAACAGTCCATTACTCATCGCAACATCTCCTTTGCAATCACCAGCCCCAGATCTTCAATCATCCGCAGATCGTCCGCCGGCTGGCGTCCTTCCTTGGTTAAATAGTTTCCAGTCATGATCCCGCTTGCCCCTGCCAGAAAGACCCAGGACTGAAGTTCCCGCAGATTGCGCTGGCGCCCGCCACAAACCGTAATATGGACATCCGGCAGGATCAGGCGAAACAGGGCAATAGTATGCAGACAATCAAGGGGGGTCAGCTGATGCATGGCTGCCAGCGGTGTTCCTGCCACCGGATCAAGAAAATTGATCGGCACTGAATCAACCTGCAGCTCCCGCAGGGTCAGCGCCAGTTCAACCCGTTGCGCCATGGTCTCACCCAGCCCGAACAGGCCACCGCAACAGACCCGCAGACCAACCTGTTTTGCCAGTCGAACTGTAGCAACATCATCTTCATAGTCATGGGTGCTGCAGATCCGGGGGAAGAAACTGCGGGCCGTTTCAAGGTTATGGTGATAGGTCACCAGACCGGCAGCCTTGAGCTGTTCTGCCGCAGTTTGGGTCAACGTACCCAGCGAAGCACCGGGTGCAATCTGCCCTTCGGCGCGGATACGTTTAATGGCAGCACAAACCTGAGCCAGTTCATCACCTTCGCGGATACCGCTACCACTGGTGACAATACCGTAGCAGGCAGCACCATGTCCGGCAACCGCCCTGGCTCCGGTCATCAGGGTATCCTGATCCAGCAACGGATAGCAGGCAACGCCGGTGGCATGGTGAGAAGACTGAGCGCAGAATGCACAATCCTCAGGACAAAGCCCTGATTTTGCATTGATAATGCCGCACAGTGAGACCTGATTGCCGAAATGATGTTCCCGCACACGGGAGGCAGCAGCAAAAAGTACGGGGAGAGCTGCACACGACAGTTCTGCAAGAGCCAAGCCCTGCTCACTGCTGATTGAACCGCCGCCTATGACTCTATCCACAATTTCTTCTAACGTATTATCGTTAATAATCATGGCAGGTTGGGTAGCATGGAGCAGCCTGACTTGTCAACCAGATCAGCCAACAAAGGTTAACAAGATGGCGACTCAGTAGCAACAAACCGTTAAATTTGTATAATAATATTAATGAAAGATTGACGTTAAAAATTCTTGTACTATACTTTGTCCGTATCCAAGGCACAGGCTTTGACACGCCACTACTCTGCCGTTTAAACGGCATACTACAGGAGGAAGATATGAAAAGGCTGTTCGCACTGGTTGTGATGTTTGCTCTGACTACCTTGGCAACTTCTGCATTTGCGGGTGAATTGAAGATGATCGGCACTGTCAGCGCAATCAGAATGGTTGGCGGTGGCGCTGAAATGACCGTCAAAGATCGCAAGACAGATGCACCGGTCGTACTGCAGGTTCGTGATCACTCCAATATGGAAAAAATCAAGGATCGCAAGGTCAGGGTTGGGGACGAACTGCGCCTACGCTACGATAGCGACAGCAAAATTGTCAGGACAATCCAGAAAACAGCCGGCTGCTGATCAAACGCTGGCAATACAAGCAACTAAAGGCCTGTTTTGCAGGCCTTTTTATTTAACCACACTAGCCGGTAATGGAGATTACCTCATCGTAGGTAGTGGAGCCTTCCAGCATTTTTCTAATAGCAAGCTGACGTAATGACATGAATCCATCCTGCTCAGCAACACGGACAAGTTCAGCAACATCGGTCTTGTCATTAACTACAGCCCTGGTTCGCTCATTCATCTCAAGCACTTCAAAGATGCCGGTACGCCCTTTATACCCGGTACCACGGCACTCCTTGCACCCCTCCCCCTCATAGACCGTCAGGTTTTCATCGGCCAGCTGCAGATAGGTACGCTCTTCCACAGACAACATGCGTGGAACCTTGCAATGCTGACAGACCTTGCGTAGCAGGCGTTGAGCAATAATACCAACCACCGTTGCCGTAACCAGATAGGGCGGCACCCCCAGATCAAGCAGACGGGGAATGGATGAGGGTGAGTCGTTGGTATGCAGCGTTGAGAGGACCAGGTGACCGGTCAGGGCAGCCTGCACCGCATTTTCTGCGGTTTCTTCATCACGAATCTCACCCACCATGACAATATCAGGGTCCTGTCGTAGAACCGTACGCAGGATATTACCAAAGGTGACACCAATACTCTGCTGTACCGCAATCTGGTTAAACTCTTCCATCACCATTTCAATCGGGTCTTCAATGGTAACGATATTGACTTCCGGCGAAGATAGGGTCCGCAGGGTTGAATAGAGCGTCGTTGTTTTTCCTGAGCCGGTTGGACCGGTAACCAGAATAATCCCGTTGGGACGATGGATAAAGTTGTTGAACAGTGCGTATTCCCGTGCATAGAAACCGATTGAATCCAGATCCTGCAACAGGATATCCGGGTCAAAAATCCTGATAACCACTTTTTCACCAAAGGCGGTGGGAACCGTTGAGACCCGCAGTTCCACCTCTTTGTTGTTGTGGCTGGTCTTGATCCGGCCATCCTGAGGACGGCGTTTTTCAGCCAGGTCCATCCGGGAAAGTATCTTGATTCTGGAAACAATTGGTGCATGCAGCGGCTTGGGCAAAAGGTGGATGTTGTGCAACAGGCCATCCAGCCGGAAACGGATCAGGCATTTCTCACGCTTGGGCTCAATATGGATATCACTGGCACGCTGATCAAAGGCGTATGACAGGAGGAAATCAACCGCAGAGATAACATGACGGTCATTTCCCTCCAGCTCATGTTCCCCCTTCATTTTGAAGAGTTGTTCAAGGTTGCCAAGATCAATAACCGCAGAGGATTCCGCCTCCGCTGCAAGCACCGATGCCCTGAATCCATAAAACTCACGTAATATCTTCTGAATGTCAGTGCATGAACTGAGCACCCGGGTGACCTTCAGGCGATGGGCTGAGGCAAACTCGCTCAACACCTGATCATTAAACGGATCAACCACGGCAATGGACAGGCC
>DAIQQT010000277.1:0-4401 GCA_036786685.1 Trichlorobacter sp. | reverse complement strand
CTGGCCTATGGCCTGCCCCAGTTGGCGGTTACCCAACGCAAACAGCATCAGATCAGTAAAGGTGCGCTTGCATGGCTTGCAAAAAACAGACTGCACGAATGCTCGGCACGGTTTGACGTGATCGCGGTTTTGCTGCAAGATGGCAGCGAGCCGACCATTGAGCATATACCCAATGCCTTTGACCTTGCCTATTAGAGGAGTATGAGATGGATTTCAGTGTTGCTCTACTGCAGATAAAACCCAAACTTGGCCGGGTGGCTGACAACCTGGCCCTGATTCAAGAACAGGTTGAACAGGCCATTGCCCAGAAGGCTGATCTGGCCGTGCTGCCGGAACTGGCCCTGACCGGTTATTTCCTGAAAGATCTGGTGCCGGAGGTGGCGATTGGTCTGGATAGTCCGGAGATTGCCGCCCTCAAGGAACTTTCTAAAAGAATCAGCATTGCGGTTGGTTTTGTAGAGGTGACCGCTGATTTTCAGTTTTACAACAGCGCTGCCTGGTTTGAGGATGGTGCGTTGAAGCACCTGCATCGCAAGGTCTACCTGCCCACCTATGGCCTGTTTGATGAACAGCGCTACCTTGGACGCGGTGACCGTTTCCGTGCCTTTGACACCAAGTTCGGTCGGGTGGGTCTGCTGGTTTGTGAGGATATGTGGCACCTCTCTGCCCCGTACCTGTTGGCCATGGATGGCGCAACTACCCTGGTCTGCCTTTCCAGCAGTCCTGGCCGCGGGGTTGATGAGGCAGAGCTGGGCACGGCAACAGCCTGGCGTAATCTAACCACCTCAACAGCCCGTTTCCTGACCTGCCGAGTGGTGTATGTCAACCGGGTGGGGTATGAAGACGGAGTCGGTTTCTGGGGGGGCTCACATGTTGTTGCCCCTTCAGGTGAGGTAATTGCTGCAGCGCCTGAGTTTGATCCTGCCATTCTGCAGGTTTCACTTGCTGATGCCGAACTGCGGCGTGAGCGGATCAGCTCTCCCCTGGTACGTGATGAAAACCTCTGTATCACCCTGCGGGAACTGAGCAGGATTGATCAGGAAAGGAGCTGCTGATGTCCCGTCTGAACATCAACACCAAGCTGGTACGTCGGATGCTGGTTGGTTTTCTGCAGGATGAGATCTGGAAGGTTGGTGCAAAAAAGGCGGTGCTGGGACTGTCGGGCGGCATTGACTCTGCCCTGGTCTGTCATCTGGCTGCCGAGGCGCTGGGGCCTGAGAATGTCCATGCCATCTGCATGCCGTACAGGACCAGCAACCCTGAATCCGAGGCCCATGCCCGGCTGGTGGCTGAAGCCAGCGGCGTACAGTTCAGTGTGGTGGGAATTACGCCGATGGTGGATGCCTACTTTGATCAGTTTCCTGATGCCAATAACATGCGGCGGGGTAACAAGATGGCCCGTGAGCGGATGACGATTCTGTTTGATCATTCAGCCCTGTATGGCGGGCTGGTGCTGGGTACCAGCAACAAGACCGAACTGCTGCTGGGCTACGGCACCCTTTACGGTGACATGGCCAGCGCCCTGAATCCGATTGGCGACCTGTACAAGACCCAGGTCTGGCAGCTTTCAGAAGAGGTAGGGGTGCCCAAACCGGTGATTGAGAAAAAACCATCGGCTGATCTCTGGGCAGGCCAGACCGATGAAGAAGAGCTGGGCTTTACCTATCGCGAGGTGGATGAACTGCTCTACCGGATGGTTGATCAACGGGCTGATACTGATGAGCTGGTTGCTGCTGGCTTCAAGCAGGAGTTTATCAGCAGTATTTACAGCAAGGTACAGAACTCGCACTTTAAACGTCGTCTGCCGGTCATTGCCAAGGTGTCTGGCAGGACGATAGACCGGGATTTCCGTTACTCCCGCGACTGGGGCAAATAATATCAAAACCTGTTATTAAACACAGAGCAACAGAGGTCACAGAGAAAACAGTAAAGACAATCCAAATAAAACCAAAACATGAAAAATGGGGTTAAAGAACTAACAAAACAATGCGTTAAGATTTTACCTCTCCCTTTTATTCTGGTTTTCGCTTTTCCTCTGTGTTCTCTGTGTTTCAAATTAAAGTTTTGGTTTTGAATAGGGAGCCAACTATGCCGTTGAACGTCTTTGATGCCATCAGACCCACCATCAGCACCCTCCTGGGTGGTGCCAGCGTTGATCTGCGTGCCGGTGAGGATGACACAAAGGCAGGTGAGGGCAGGCTGCTGCAGCCGGTGACCATTGAAGGCAAGTCCTACAGCTTTTCTGCTGTCAGACAGGGGTTGCCCTTTACCAAAACCGAGGTTCAGTTCTGCCGCGAACTGTTAACCGCTTTTTCCGGTCTGTATAGTGGGTTTAAGCTGGAAGGCTATGCAGCCCATTTTCGCACCGCCCTGCTGGCATCCATCATGGATATTACGGTTGCCCGGTTCCTGCGGGGTGACCGCAGCAAGGGGTTCTGGCCGATCCAGCAGTTGATTCAGCTCTTGAAAAATCTCTCCTATCAGCGTTATGAGGGCAAGCCGGCCACCACCGGTTTTCTGGTGCATAGGACAACAGAACCGGCCCTGCGTAAAACCATCAAGGATCGCAGCCATACCTTGATTCCGCTACAGCCCCATCAGAGTGTAACCCCTACCTTTCTGGACAATCCCTTGGCCTACCGCTTTATTGACGGCAACAATCTCTTCTTTGTTGCCACGATTCAGATGCAGGTGGTTGGCGTGTTGCGGACAGCCGGTGTCTGCGGACAGACCGATATTGAGCGTCTGACCCAGCGCGAACTGTTTTCGCTGGTCCGGCGCAGCGGCAGCGGCGCCTTTGCCATTACCGTCAACGAGGTTTCGGAGATTGAGGTGCTGATCAGTCCGGCCAAGCTGCTGATCCGGCGCAAAGGTGCCTGGGTTATCTTTGACCCGGATATCTTCCGCTCCTTTCTGGCTGACAGTATTGATAACGAGGCGGTGGATGACCTGCTCTGGACCTTGTATGCGGTCTCAAAACAGCGTCATGGCACCGTTATCCTGATTCACGCCGGAACAGCGCGCCACCTGGCAACCCTGAAAAAAGGCTCGGTGGGGGGCGATGATCCGGTCGGCAGGTTGTTGATCAGCCAGGTCAAGGGCCAGACCATCGCCCAGTTAAAGCAGTCCGGCATCCTGCTACGCATCCTGTCGTCAGACGGTCTGACGGTGCTGGATAACAAGGGTAAGTTGCTGGAAACCGGCTTTATCATTGATACCTCCCATGCCCGTGAAATGGTGACCGGTGGTGGACGGACCACGGCGGCCATTGCCGCCTCCTTCTTTGGCAAGGTGATCAAGGTCTCGCAGGATGGGCCGATTGAGCTGTACCAGGATGGCAAGCTGATTTATCGATTTGGGTAAAACTGCTGCGGAGGCCGTCTACGGCGTTACGCGGTGCTCACTCCCTCGCCTACCTGAATTGGTATGTCTCGGTCGTTGCACTCCGGGCGCCTTGTATCCGGCCTTCCTCGCAAGTTTTATAGAGAAGGAGTCGTTATCATTATGGACGTTGTTGACGATGGCCGCTGTTTCATCTGCGGTAAAGACAACCCGATCGGGCTGAAGGCACAGTTTATCATAGATCCTGAACAGCGGAGGGCTGAAACTACCGTGCAGATCCCTGAGCATTTTCAGGGCTGGCAGGGGATTACCCATGGCGGGATCATCTCTGCCTTGCTGGATGAGATCTGTGCCCAGGCCTGCATGGGCACCGGTATGCAGGTGGTAACCAGCGAGTTGAAATTGCGTTACCGTGCGCCGGTTCCCACCGGGTCAACCATCAGAGTAATCGGCGAGGTGACCGGCGAGCGCCGTCGTCTGGTTGATGCAAAGGGTTGGGCAGAGTTGGATGGCAAGGTGGTGGCTGAGGCAGAGGTGGTTATGTTCCGCCTGGGGTACTAAAGAAATCATCGTCTGACAGTTCCAGCTCTAACACGTTGAAAATATGTTCTGCCAGCTCATTGGGGGCAAATTTGGCAACAAAGTCATCAGCACCAGCTTCTTCTGCCTTCAGCCGGTTGGTGGGGTTGCTCATGGAGCTGTGCAGTATGATTTTTGTCTTCTCGTAGGCCGGCATGCTGCGCAGGTTGCGGGTAAAAGTAAAACCATCCATTCCCGGCATTTCAATGTCAGAAATAATCAGATCAAAGGCCGGTTCTCCCTGTTTATCCCGTTCCTCAAGCCAGGCCAATGCCTGTACCGCAGATGATTGCGAGCTGTGGGTCATCCCCAGATGGTTCAGGGTCTGCTGCATCATGGCCAGGGCGGTCCGGGAATCATCCACCAACAGAATCCGGAAGTTTTTCAGCGCAGCACCACGGCTGGCAAGTTCGTCGGTCACTTCCGATGTATACCCAACCACGTCAGCAAGAATCCCTTCAATATCCAGCAACAGGATGG
>DAIQQT010000276.1:0-4409 GCA_036786685.1 Trichlorobacter sp. | reverse complement strand
CAAGCGCGGCTGTGTAGAACTGCTGATCCAGAAGGAACTGGAAGACAAACTGGCCACTGGCCGCCCCTTGATTATCAAGGCCGGTTTTGACCCCACCGCGCCTGACCTGCACCTGGGGCATACGGTACTGATCCAGAAGCTGCGTCAGTTCCAGCAGTTAGGGCATGATGTCCACTTCCTGATCGGCGACTTCACCGGCATGATCGGCGACCCCACCGGCAAATCAGAGACCCGCAAGGTCCTGACCCGCGAGGATGTTCTGCGTAATGCCGAGACCTACAAAGAGCAGGTCTTCAAGATACTTGACCCGGAAAAGACCAAGGTGGTCTTTAACTCTAGCTGGCTGAACGAACTGGGCTGCGGCGGTATGATCGGCCTGGCCTCCAAGTACACCGTGGCCCGGATGCTGGAGCGGGATGACTTCCACAAACGCTACACCACCCAGCAGCCGATTGCGATTCACGAATTCCTGTACCCCCTGATCCAGGGCTATGACTCGGTGGCCATGAAGGCTGATGTGGAGCTGGGCGGCACCGACCAGAAGTTTAACCTGCTGATGGGCCGCGAGCTGCAACGTGAATGGGGCCAGACACCCCAATGCGTGTTGACCATGCCGCTGCTGGAAGGGCTGGATGGCGTCAACAAGATGTCGAAATCACTGGGTAACTACATCGGCATCAGTGAGGCGCCGGACGAGATCTTCGGCAAAGTGATGTCCATCTCTGATGAACTGATGCTACGTTACTATGAACTGCTCTCTGACAAAAGCATTGCCGAGATCGAGCAGTTAAAGGTCGGTCTGGCTGATGGCTCACTACACCCTATGGCAGCCAAAAAGGCCTTGGGACGTGAGATTGTGACCCGCTTCCACGGGGCAGGCACCGGTGATGCTGCTGAAGAAAACTTTGTCAAACGGTTCAAGGAAAATGAAATCCCGGATGAGATGCCCCAGGTCAGCTATGGTACGGCTGATTGCCCGCTGCTGCTGGCCAGGGCCCTGACCGAGGCCGGGTTGACCAAATCCAATGGCGAGGCCCGCCGCTCCATTGATCAGGGCGGGGTCAAGCTGAATGGTGAGAAGGTCAGCAATACCAACCTGGAGCTGACCGCCAGCGGCGAGTACATTGTCCAGATCGGCAAGCGCCGTTTTCTCAGGATCGTAATCGGATGACCATGATAACTTCATAATCAATCTGTGCAAAAGGGACTGCCTCGGTGGTTCCTTTTGTGTTTGGAGCAGCAGATGGAACAACGAATAGTAGGGCAAGATACGGTCAGGATGCTGGAACTGGGGCACCCCTGGATCATTGCGGACAACTACACCAAGCGCTGGCCCAAGGCAAAGGCCGGCGATCTGGTACAGCTGACTGATGAGCGGGGCAAACGGTTGGCTACTGCCCTGCTGGACCCGGCTGACCGGATCGTGGCACGGGTGCTGAGTCATCACCCGATGCAGCTTGACCGTGGCTGGATAAAAAAACGGCTGCAGTCTACCATCAGCCTGCGGGAAAGACATGCTGATCTGAGTGATACCACCGCCTATCGTCTGGTGAATGCCGAAGGTGATGGCCTGCCCGGCCTGACCGTGGACCGTTACGGGGAATATCTGATGATCCAGCTCTACTGTGAAGGCTGGCGTCCCCACCTGAAACTGGTGACCAGCGTACTGCAGGAACTGCTGAACCCCGCTGGGATTTATGAAAAGGCGCGCCCCCAGAACACCCGCGAACTGGAGGCAGTCAGTGATAGCAAGAAGTACGGCAGGCTGCTGGCAGGTAGCGCAGCACCGCAACGGTTGGAGGTACAGGAAAATGGCCTGAGCTTTCTGGTCTCTTTGGAAGAAGGACTGAATACCGGCCTGTTTCTGGACCAGCGGGAAAACCGCCACAGCCTGATGCCCCGCATGGTTGGAAAGCGCTTCCTGAACCTGTTTGCCTACACCGGCGCCTTTTCCGTGGCGGCTGCGGCAAGCGGTGCAACCCAGGTCACTTCAGTGGATGTCTCTCCCGGTTACACTGACTGGAACCGTAGCAACTTCAGCGCCAACCGCCTGAATCCTAAAAAACACCGCTTTCTGGTGGGGGACTGCATGGCCAGACTTGCGGAACTGGCTGGCAGTAACGAGCAGTTTGACATCATCCTGATGGACCCGCCCTCTTTCTCAACCACCGCCAAGGGACGCTTTACCACCCGTGGCGGCACCAGCGACCTGGTGGCAGCCTGCCTGCCGTTACTGGTCGATGGTGGCCTGCTGATCTGTTCATCCAATCACCAGAAGACTGATCTGGCTGACTACCTGAAGGAGCTGCGTCGTGGTGCCCTGCAGGCCAAAGCTGAACTGCGGGTGATTGAGCAAATGGGGCAGCCGGTTGACTTCCCCTACCCGGTTACCCTGCCTGAAGGTCGCTATCTGAAGTATCTGGTCTGTGTGAAGGGATAGCTGTTGACTGAAAAACAGGACAACATACCAAATCCGCCCACCCCTGAAGCCTGGCTGCGCCAGCAGGCCCGCACTGTCAAAGGCAGCATGCTGGCGGCCATCCTGGCAGCCTTTGGCGGTGGTCTGCTGATCATCCTGCAGGCACGGTTACTGGCCCTGGTCTGCCAGCGAGCCGTGATTGAGGGGATCGGGCTGACTTCGCTGCTGCCGCTGCTGGCATGGGTAGGGGCCGTCGCGCTGCTGCGGGGCCTGGCTGCCTATCTGAGTGAACATGCCGCCATCAAGGCGGCAGCACAGGTCAGGCAGCAGGTCCGCACTTCCCTCTACCAGCGGCTGTTGCTGCTGCGCCCCACCGGCATGGCCGGTGAAGTGGGGCCGTTGACCGAGGTGGTTACTGCCGGGGTGGAAGGTCTTGAGGCCTATATTGCCCGTTTCCTACCCCAGATGGTGTTGGCCGGTCTGTTACCACTGGCGGTGCTGCTGGTGGTGCTGCCGTCAGAGTGGCGTTCCTCACTGGTGCTGATCTTCTCTGCACCGTTTATCCCGCTCTTGATGGTGCTGATCGGCAAGGGGACCGAGACCCTCAACCGCCGCCAGTTTGCCCGGCTTTCCCGCATGGCAGGTCACCTGCTGGACCTGGTGCAGGGGTTGCCAGACCTGAAAATCTTTGGCGCTGCCAAGCGGGAGGCAGAGCTGGTGGCACAGGTTTCGGACCAGTACCGCACCGGCACCATGGCCGTGCTGCGGGTGGCCTTTCTGTCTGCCTTTACCCTGGAATTTTTCTCAACCGTGGGTACGGCAGTGGTGGCGGTGATCATCGGCTTCCGCCTGCTGGCCGGGAATCTGTCCCTGCTGGATGGCCTGTTTGTGCTGCTGCTGGCACCGGAATACTACCTGCCGCTGCGCAACCTGGGGCTGGCCTACCACAGCCGGATGAACGGCATGGCTGCTGCCGAACGGATCATACCGCTGCTAGAAGGAAGCACCCCCCCTCAATCCCCCCTTGTCAGGGGGGACGTTTTTAAGCCTCCCCTGACAAGGGGAGGTTTGGAGGGGTTTCACGGTGCGCCTGAAATTGTTTGTGATTCCGTTAGCTTCCGTTATGGCGGTCAACGTGGCGGCGTACAGGATATCTCGCTGACCATCCCGGCCAACAGCATAACCGCACTGGTGGGTGCCAGTGGCAGTGGTAAATCAACCCTGGCCCGCCTGCTGCTGGGGCTGGCCCAACCGGAATCCGGGCAGATCACCGTAAATAGCATTGACCTGGCACAACTTGACCAGGCTGTCTGGCGATCACGGTTGGCCTGGGTGCCGCAACAACCGTTCTTCTTCAGTGCCACGATCCGGGAGAACCTGCTGCTGGGCAGACCCGATGCTGATCAGCAGGCAATTCAGCAGGCCCTTACGGCAGCAGCTTTAACGGATGTGATCAAGGCACTGCCTGAGGGGCTCGAAACCCGACTGGGTGATCGCGGGGCTGGACTGTCCGGCGGTGAACTGCGACGACTGGCCCTGGCACGGGTCTTTCTGCGGGATGCCGGCTTGGTGGTGCTGGATGAGCCCACTGCCGGGCTGGATGCAGACAACGAACAGCTGGTGCTGAATGCCGTTGAACGGCTGGCTGTTGGGCGGACCGTGCTGATCATCAGCCACCGTGAGGCCACCATCAGCCGTTGCCAACAGGTTGTAGTGCTGGCTGCAGGCAGGCTGGAGCAGGTCACCACCTCCCGTGAGTATCTGGAGGTGACCCCGTGAAAGAACTACTGCGGATGCTGAAACCTGCCAGACACCACTGGCGCTGGATGGCTGGCGGTATCGGGCTGGGGGTGGCGGTGATTGCTGCCAATGCCGCCCTGATGGCGATCTCCGGCTGGTTCATCGCCTCCATGGCTGTGGCCGGGGTTGCTCAAGCCTCCTTTAACTACTTCTTTGCCATAATTACCTCTTACCCGTGTAAAGCCTGATG
>DAIQQT010000275.1:0-4413 GCA_036786685.1 Trichlorobacter sp. | reverse complement strand
GGACGAGATAGGCGATATGAACAGCGAGGTGCAGGCCCAGTTCCTTAAACTGCTCGAAGACAAGACTTATCGCCGGCTGGGGGATGTCAAACTGCTGAAAAGCGACTTCCGGCTGATCTGTGCCACCCACCGTGACCTGAACAGCCTCTGTGCCGATGGTCAGTTCCGGCAGGATCTGTTCTACCGGATCAACCTGATCCATCTCCACCTTCCCCCCCTCAGGGAGCGCCGGGAGGATCTGCTGATGATCGCCTCCTACCTGCTTAATCTGCTGGGATCAGGTGAGCAGGTGCTGACTGATGAGGTCCGCGATCTGCTGGTATCCTATGACTGGCCCGGCAACATTCGTGAGATGCGCAATGTGCTGGAGCGAGCCCTGTTGCTGACGCCGCCGGGCGCCACCTTGCGGCAATCACTATTTTCATGTATCAGCGGCGGACAGCGCTCTTTTTCTGCGCATCTGTCAACCGAGCCGCAGACCGTACAGCAGGTTGAGGCAGCCCATATCCAGACTGTGCTTGCCCAACAGGGCGGAAATGTGGATAAGGCCGCCAAGGCATTAAACCTGTCCCGTGCCACCCTCTATCGCCGTCTCAAGCAGTTGAACGAACAGACCCTTTGAAATTCTTCGTCGCCCAGTCTCAGCCTGAGACAGGGCGTCTCACTCTGTTCGCCCCCACTGCCTGCAAATATAAGGCGTCTTGTTATCTATAGCTTCAATATTATTGGCTTTTAATATAATTCTGTCTGCGGCACGTTTCTTGATTGGTACCCCAGCATGTCGCATTCAACTTCTCATACCTGCTGTCAGCAGGGCTGCCACTGTCACCGGGTGCTGATCGTCGATGACGAGCCGGGTGTCCTGTTTGCCTATCGCAAACTACTGGAACAGCAGGGAATGGTCGTTGATAGCTGTGATTGTCTCTGTGAGGCGCTGGAGTATCTGGACAAACACCACTATCTGGCTATTGTTGCAGATATGCGTCTGGAAGGGGCTGACTCCAGGGAGGGCCTTGATCTGGTGCGTGAAGTGCGCCGGCGGCAGCCCACAGCCGGAGTGATTGTTGCATCCGGTACCAGCGATCTTCAGACGCGCAGATCCGTGTCAGAGCTGGGGGTTGACCATTATCTTGAGAAGCCGGTCCATCCAACGCTTATTCTTGATCTGCTGATTCAGCTGAGAAATGCGGTGACCGGAGAAGAACTGCTGCCTGTCCCTGAAGCGGGCTGAAACGTTACACGTGAAAGGATGATCTGTTATGAAGCCGTTGCTTGCCCTAGCTGTTATGTTCGTTGCTACCCAGGCCTGTGCCCTTGAGCCACCCAAAACCGAAGAACAAAAGACCCTCTATGCCATTGGGCAGACCGTGTCCCGCCAGTTATCGGTCTTTAATCTGACCCCTGATGAGTTTCAGTATGTGCTGCTGGGGCTGACCGATGCCCAGTCCGGCAACAAAGCAGCAGCAGAACCTGCCCAGTATAATCGCAAGATTCAGGAACTGGCCCGGGCCAGACGGGCTGCCCATGCCCAGAAGCTTGCTCCGGCCCACAAGGAGGCCCTAGACAAGGCGGCCAGAGAACAGGGGGCCATCAAAACCGCTTCAGGCCTGGTGTATCTCCCGCTTAAAGAGGGGAACGGCGCACAACCGAAACCGACTGATACCGTACGGGTCAATTATCGTGGCACCCTTGTTGATGGTAAAGAGTTTGACAGTTCCTACAAGCGGGGCAATCCGCTTGAATTCAAGCTGGATAGTGTCATCAAATGCTGGAGTGAAGGGGTACAGAAGATGAAGGTGGGGGGAAAGGCAAAGCTGACCTGTCCTGCCTCGTTGGGCTATGGTGAGCAGGGAGCCGGTGACCTTATCCTGCCGGGTGCCACCCTGCAGTTTGAAGTTGAACTGCTTGATATCAAAAAATAGTTGTTGTCCAACTGGAGCGTCCCTATGAAACATCATCTGTCCCGGCTGATCTGTCTGTTGCTGTTTGTGGCGGTTTTGACGGTCTGTCCGGCATCCCCTGCCATGGCTGCACCGGTCAGCTACAAACGAACCGTTGAAAAGTACCAGGTGCCGGACGTGATACTGACCAACCAATTCGGTAAAAAGGTTCGTTTAAAAACGCTTCTGGAGTCCGGGCGTCCGGTGGCCGTTGATTTTATCTATGCCACCTGTACCACCATCTGTCCGGTACTTTCAGCCGGCTATACCAATCTGCAGCGGAAGCTGGGGCCGGATAGCACGAAAGTACTGCTGATTTCCATTACCATTGATCCTGAAAATGACAATCCCAAAATCCTCCGGGAATACCTGCAGCGTTACCAGGCCAAGCCGGGTTGGGATTTTCTGACCGGTAGCCGGAAGGATATTGACCGGGTCATGCATGCCTTTGATGCCTATTTCCGCGATAAGATGGATCATAAACCGCTAACCTTCATCCGTGGGGCAGACGGCTCGTGGATCAGGCTGTATGGGCTGATCAGCAGCAGCGAGTTTATGGCAGAATACAAAAAAGCGGGGCTTCTATGACACTATGCACAAAAGTATCAACAGAACGGGTCTTGGTGCTGCTATTGACGGTACTGTTCTGCATGGCCTTCAGCGCAGTTGCCCGGGCTGGTTCTGCAGATGAAACCCTGCGGCTCGGTGAACAGATGTACCGTAAAGGGCTGCTTCCCTCCGGGGCTCCCATCAAGGCCTATGTCAGCGGCGATGTACCGGTGGACGGCACCGCGTTTACCTGCGTCAGCTGCCACCTGCGCAGCGGACTTGGTTCTATTGAAGGCGAGGTTGTTACGCCGCCGACCAACGGCCGGATTCTGTACCAGCCAAGAAGGCCGTTTATCCCCGGGTCAGAGTTTGTTCCTTCCTATTCCAACTACGCAAAATACCTGCCGGAGCGTCCTGCCTATACCGACGATTCTCTGGCTGCGTTGATCCTGACCGGTATTGACCCCACCAGTCGGTCGGTCCTGAAGGTTATGCCCCGTTATGATCTGGGGGCTAAAGATATGGCGATTATGATCAGCTATCTGAAGTCGCTCTCTGATCAGCCACCTCCCGGCGTGACCAAGACAGAAATCAGGTTTGCCACGGTAATCGTGGAAGGCACGGACCCGGTTGCGGTGCAGTCAATGCTGGCCCCCCTGCAGTTCAGTATTGATCGTAAAAACAGCCTTTCGGTAGCCTCCGAAAAGAATCACCGGGTGGCCCGGATGGGTTACAATATGCTGGGTGATCTTTCTGCCCTGAAATTTTCGCTGTCGCGCTGGACGCTCAAGGGGGCTCCGGCAACCTGGCGGGCCCAACTGGAAGAATATTATCGTAAAGAGCCGGTTTTTGCCCTTTTGGGCGGTATCTCGGAGGGGGAGTGGGCGCCGGTGCACCGCTTCTGTGAAGAGAAAAAGATCCCCAACCTGTTTCCGGTTGTAGACTACCCGGTGCTCTCGGATACGGACTGGTATACCCTTTATTTCTCCCGCGGGGTTCGCCAGGAGGGTGAAGCTGCGGCCCGCTACCTGCACGGTATGGCAGAACTGTTCAAGGGTAGGCCGGTACTGCAGTTGTATCGGGCCAATCGCAAAGGCCAGACACTGGCGGCTGGTTTCAGGGAATCCTGGAAGGCGGCCGGTGGTGGTGCAATGACTGAAGTCAGGCTGCCGGCCAATGAAAAACTGACGGCCAAAAAGGTGCAGCAGCTGGTTAACCGGAAAAATCCGGCAGCCCTCATTCTTTGGGATGATGCCGCCTCCCTTCCGGCACTGTCCGGGCTGGCACAGCAGAAAAATCGGCCCGGGCTGGTTCTCGCTTCCGGCACCTATCTGGGCAAGGCACTTTGGACTATTCCGGAAGAGCTGCGTGGCCTGCTCTACCTGACCTACCCCTATCGTCTGCCCCAGGAAGACAGCCGTTTTGACGTCAATGTGAAACGGGTACTGCAGGGCAGGCCGCTTGAGCTGTATGAACAGCGGATCGTCAGGCAGTCCTACCTTACCGGCGAAGTGTTTGGCAAGGCCTTGATGATGATGCGCGGCGAGTATTACCGTGATTATCTCTATGATGTCATCGGTATGATGTCTGACATGCACTATCCCCTCTATGAGCGGGTCAGCTTTGGTCCGGGGCAGCGCTATGCCTCCAAAGGTTCCTATATTGTGCAGCTGGGCAGTGGCAAGAATCCTCTGCTTGAACGCCGCAGTGAATGGGTAATACCGTGACAAGAAAAGGGGATATTATGATCAGACACGCTCTCCTGCCGCTGTTGGTTCTGTTTCTGCTGCTGGCCTCTGCTGAGGGGCTGCTGGCTGCCACTGCGGGCCAGAAACTCTACATTGTGACCGATTACCGTTATCTGCCGGGCAAGGCAAAAGCTGATCCGGTGATGGGGCAATCACTGTGCGGTACCCGCTGTAAT
>DAIQQT010000274.1:0-4420 GCA_036786685.1 Trichlorobacter sp. | reverse complement strand
CACTCTGAATTTTGAATCTGTCAATTTTTCATTTATTTAGTTGAGTGAAGTCAAAGAGCTGCAGTTCCCATAGCTATGAGGCTACCAAACAGGTGTGGCATTTATAGACACTGGCAACATATTTTTTTCTTCAGCAGTTTAGGGCAGGCGTGGTAGCTATGAAATGAAGAAAGGCTTAATAGGGAGGCATCATGTATTGGGCACGGCATCTGGTAAAAATACTGAAGGCTGTGGAAATCCTGTCGCGACCTGGCGGGGCGACTATGGATGAGTTGCGTGAAGGATTGGATGTAGATCGTCGCACTGCCTACAGGCTGAGGGATACGCTGGAGGAATTAAATTTCCCGATTTTTGAGGACACTTCCAGCCTGGATGGCAGGAAGCGTTTTCGTTTTGACGATAGCTACCTGAAAAAACTGCCCAACCTGCATATTCCTGATTTAAAGCTGTCTCTAGCAGAGGTGATTGCACTCTACTTTATCAGGGGCAATGCCAGGATGTATAAAGGCACTGATATTGAGCAAAATATTGAAGCTGCTTTTGCTAAACTTGATGCCTTTATGCCTGACCGGATGGCAGAACAGGTAGACAAGGTTAAAACGCTGTTCATTACGACAAGCAACTTTTCTAAGGATTACAGTGACAAACAAGATATAATTGATGTTCTGACAGATGCCATTTTTAGCCAGGAAACTTGTCGGGTACAATACCATTCCTTCTATGATGACCAGACGAGAAGCTTCCGCATAGACCCGTTACATTTTTTTGAGCAAGATGGAGGACTGTACCTGTTTGTCAGGGCAACAAGCTATGGCCATATCCGTGTGCTTGCGGTTGAGCGTATCATGTCTATTGAACCCATGAAGGAAAAGTTCACACCACCGGATGCATTTGATGCGGAATCACTGCTTAAAGGAGCCTTTGGTATCATTTACGACGATCCAGTCAACGTAAAAGTCAAGTTTTCTAAGGATTCAGCTCGCTATATTAAGGAACGGAAATGGGCGGCAGAGCAATCGATTACCGACCAGCCAGATGGTTCCATTATTATGGAGATGTGTACTTCCGGTTGGTTTGAGGTGAAACGGTGGGTACTTTCATTTGGTAGTCAGGCAGAAGTGTTAGAGCCAAACAAGATGCGGGATGAAGTGAGGAATGAGTTGATGGACGCTTTCGGGCAGTATAGCATGTAATTTAGTTACATGACTTCTTAATACCCGATCAGAACGGATCTACAAACAAAAGTGGCCCCGACAAAAGCCGGGGCCACTTCCCAATACACCTGCTTCAGGCAGAGAAATCAGGCGCGACCCTTTTCTATGGCATCCCAGTTGCGGGGTGCGCGGACCTGTGGTGCCTCAAAACCGAGGAACACCTTGAAGCCCAGTGAAAATTCTGCCCAGAACTCCTGCCAGCGTGAAGGTTCTGCTTCACCGGCAACGGCCTTCTTCTTATCAGCCAGAAAGATGGAGAGTGCAGCACCGCAGGCCAGCAACACACCAGCGGCAATAAAGGCATTGGTATTGCCATTGGGCATGGCCTTGATCTTGTCAGCAGCCTGCACCAGCACAAAGCCGCCCACACCCCAGGCGGTAAACAGGGCGCCATAGTTCAGGCCGTAGTTTTTGAGCCCCCAGTAATCCTTGGCAAAGGAAGGGAACAGGGCCAGGTTGGAACCGTAGTTAAAGCCCATGAAGGTTGCCAGAATAACCAGCATCACGGCGTTGGGGTTGGCGGTGATCGGAATGGCGGCAAACATCAGGCAGGCCTGGAAAGCAAGCATGATAAACAGGGTGGCGCGGCGTCCGATCCGGTCAGACAATACACCGGCAACGATCCGGCCTGCTGCATTACCCACAGCGGCAATGGCTACCGCCACAAAGGCCATCTCACCCATGCTCTTCTTGGCCATACCAGCCACGCTGCCGATAACCATCAGGCCGGCACCGGCACCGATAAAGAAACAGATCCAAAGTACGTAGAACTTCGGGGAACGTAAGACTTCACCAAGTTCAGCATTATTTTCTTCCTTTTTCTTCTTCTCAGCATCAAGCGCCGGGTAGTAGCCGCGCAACACTTCGCGGGGGACATACCCTTTAGGCGGATTCACCAGCAGGAAGGAAAGACCGCAAACCACCACCAGAAATCCAATGCCCAGAATCAGCATGGAGTTCTGAATGCCATAGGCATGCAGCAGGGTTTTGGCCAGCGGAGCAATATAGACCGGCGCCAATCCGAAACCACCAACCACAATACCGGCCACCAGACCGGTCTTTGCAGAAGAGAACCACTTAATGGCTGGTGGCGTGGCAGCTGAATAGCCGAAACCGAAACCGGCACCTGCCAGGACACCAAAACCGACCACCCAGCCGACAAAGCTGTTGGTGAAACCAAGCAAAACAAAACCGGCTCCCACCAGCAGGCCGCCTATCAACGCGGTTTTGGCCGGTCCGATCTTGTCCTGGGCCTTGCCGGCAATGATCATGGCAAAGGCAAAGGTCAGACAACAGACCGCATAGGGGGTGCCGACCGAAGTCAGTTCCCATTGGAAGGCACCGGGGCCACCAGCCTTAATAGAAGCGACAATGGCCTCCTTAAAGATACTCCAGGCGTACAGGACGCCCAGGGCCAGGTTAATACCGGTACCGGCAATAACAACCTGCCAGCCCTTGCTCTTGTGCGGATTCTGATCAGACATGAACACCCTCCTCGTGGATGATAGAGTTTCGGTAAACTGTGTTGCTTGACTAACGCAACTGACGTGCCAAACTACCGCATCTCACAAAAAGGTTTTTTCACGTTTAATATCTGTCAGTTAACGAGAGTTCAGGAAAATATTGCTTTTACTGCCACCACCTCACCTTGCAGCAATGCAAACAGCGTTTCACGGCAAAACAGCAGATAACCACCCGTAGACACTAGATTTGCTGTTTTGCAAAAGTCTGTTTTTGCTTTACATTGATATCGCATTTATGCAACAAACAAAATTATCAAACGCTATGTATACATAAACAGGATACAGCACCGAATGAACGCACTGACGAACAATGAACACCGCAGTATCTGTGCCCGCTGTGGTGGCCAGTGTTGCCGTACCAAACCTGGTATTGAGGCCCCGGAGGGTTTCCTGGCGCTGCCGGATCCGGCAGCCGCCCTGACCGAGCTGCTTGCACGCCGTGAATGGGTTCTGGAGACACATTACGGCGTGCCCTATACCCCCGGCGTTACGGCGCCTGATCCAGGCCGGATCATCCACTACCCCAGGCCGGCAACGGTTGGTGAACAGGGCGACAATGGTGCTGACCACCCCTCTGCAGATGACTGTATCTACCTGACAGTAACCGGCTGCAGTCTGGCCTTTGAAGACCGTCCCCGTATGTGCCGGGAACTGGTACCGGACAGCTGTTTTGAATGCGAGAGCCCCTGGGGTCGCCGGGAAGCCGCCCTGGCATGGCTGCACCACCAGGATATCATCCAGAGGGCAACCGCCAGCCTGGTGCCGCAGGAAGGATTCCACCCATGAGCAGTCCTCTTGTTCTGCTGGTGTCCCGCAGTGCGAGCCGCACTCAGATCTACCGGGAAGCGCTGGATAGCCGCGGCATCTCATGCTTGGCTATTTCAGAACTGAAAGAGGTGGCTGTTCTGGCATCAGGCACCCCGTTAAGCGGCATCCTGCTGGATATGCCGGTCCTGATCAAGGCAGCTCCCATTGACAAAACCGCCACTGAGGACATCCTGAAGGCGCTTCCCAGTGCTTATCTGAACATTGCACCGGCAACCGACAGCATCAAACTGCTGACCGCCAATGAGACCCAGGGCATTGCCAAGTCACTTGATGAGTTTGCGGAGCTCTGCAAGGGGTTTGCCCCACGCCTGGTTCGCCCCAAAGACCGGTATCCGCTCCATCTGCAGGCCCTGCTGACAACGGATCCTGCCCAGGTCAGCCCGGAACGGACCGTTACCCTGAATGTCTCACCAAGAGGCTGCTTCCTGTTCAGCAGCACTCTGGATCTGCAACTTGGACAGCAGGTAAGTATTCAGTTTATCGGTCTTGCCGATACCACGCCGGTTATTGCCACTATCTGCTGGCTACGCCTGTGGGGTACGGGCAAACATCATATACCCGGTATCGGTGTCAACTTCACAACCATTTCCGAGTCACAACAGGCACAGCTCATCCGCCTGCTGGAGCCGTTACAACCACACTGATGACACGGTTGAGGTATTGCACACCGTGCAAGACAGGCCACTATGCTGAAAAAGACACTTCACCATATGAAGCTGCGCAGTAAACTGCTGCTGCTGGTACTGCCGCTGGTAATCGCCCCGATTATCGTGGTGGCACTGGTAACCGGCTTTATTGCCAACCAGAAAGCCTACCTGGGCATTACCCAGACCAGTAAGGATGACCTGCAGCATA
>DAIQQT010000273.1:0-4423 GCA_036786685.1 Trichlorobacter sp. | reverse complement strand
GCAGACAACAGAAAGTATCTCTTTTCCATTATCAACCTTGCACAGTGACAGCTTGTCTGCATTGGGGTGCTGGTTCTTTTCAAGAACACGGGCAACCACCACTTCATCCATACCGCCACCAAGCTGCTCCATACCTTCAACTTCAAGACCAAGCATGGTCAGCAGGTGCCCTAAATCAACAGGTGACAGGTCAAAATCAACGAACTCTTTCAGCCAGTTATAAGTAACTTTCATGGTCTCACCGGACTAAAACTGTTTAAGGAATCTGATATCATTTTCAAAGAGCAGACGCATATCACTGATGCCATACTTCAGCATCGCAATCCGCTCTATCCCCATACCAAAGGCAAAACCTGAGATGGTTTCAGGATCATAGCCCACATGGCGGAATACCTCAGGGTCAACCATACCAGCCCCAAGAATCTCCAACCAGCCGGTCTGTTTGCAGACCCGGCAACCGGAGCCGCCACAGATCACGCAGGCGATATCGACTTCTGCAGAGGGTTCAGTAAATGGAAAGAAGCTGGGGCGCAGCCTGACCCCGGTCTTCTGCCCGAACAGCTGATTGGTAAAGGTGGTCAGTATCCCCTTCAGGTCAGCAAAGGAAACCTGGGTATCCACCATAAGACCTTCGATTTGATGAAACATGGGGGAGTGGGTGGCATCTGAATCACAACGATAGACGGTCCCCGGAGCAATAATCCGAACCGGCGGTTTTTGCTTCAGCATGGTCCGGATCTGTACTGGCGAGGTATGTGTCCGTAACAGCAACTGGTTTTCCACAAAGAAGGTATCCTGCATATCGCGGGCAGGGTGTTCAGGAGGGAAATTCAGGGCTTCGAAGTTATACCAGTCATGCTCGATTTCCGGCCCTTCAGCAACCGAAAAACCAAGACCCGCAAAGATCTCGCTTACTTCTTCTACAACAAGGGTTATTGGATGCTTACTGCCTTGACGACGTCCGCGGCCAGGCAAGGTCACGTCAATCCGTTCAGTAGCAAGCCGCTTGGCAGTGGCCTCTTCACGGGCCTGCTTCATGGTCTGCTCGATCAGCGCCTCAACTTCATCCTTAACCGTATTAACCAGTTGACCGACCTTGGGTCGTTCATCAGCAGGAAGTGTTCCCAGCCCTTTCATCAGGCCGGTCAATTCACCCTTACGTCCAAGATAACGGACCCTGACCTCGTTCAGCATCTCTTCAGTTGTCGCTGCTGCAATGGCACTCAGGGCCTGTTGCCGCATCTGCTCAAGCTGTTCCCGCATATCGTTAGTCCCTTTAAGAAACTTTAAAATTGAGTAGAACGGAAAAAGGGAACAGGAGTACCTGACTCCCATCCCCTTTTGTCCACAAACAAACCAGCGTTACAGCTGGGCCTTGGCCACTGCCGAGATCTCGGCAAATCCCTTCGGATCGGTGATGGCGATATCAGCAAGAACCTTGCGGTCAATCTGAACATCTGCCTTCTTGAGGCCAAAAATGAACTTGCTGTAAGAAAGGCCGTTCAGGCGGGATGCTGCGTTAATACGCACAATCCAGAGTGCACGGAAATCCCTTTTCTTGACGCGACGGTCACGGAAAGCATAGTTCAGTGCACGATCAACGGCCTCGGTTGCACTTCTAAACAGTTTACTCCGTGCGCCACGGTACCCTTTGGCAAGCTTCAGAACCTTGTTGCGGCGTTGCCGCGACTTAAAACCACCTTTTGCTCTCGGCATCTTAATACTCCTTCAGGTTGAATTGCCCGATCCGCAAGGGGCCGTTCCTCGCGGTTCTGGGTCGAAACAGCAGACGCTGTTTCTAACTACATGTACGGAATCAAGGCACAGATATTTTTTTGATCCACAGCAGCAACCGTATTGCTCTGACGTAGGTTGCGCTTACGCTTGCTGGTCTTGTGAGTCAGGATATGGCTGGTAAACGCATGAGCACGCTTTACCTTGCCGGTACCGGTTTTTTTGAAGCGCTTGGCAGCGCCACGATTGGTTTTGATTTTAGGCATTGACTTGCTCCTTCTGTAATAACGTTGTGAGTAATACTATCTAAACATCAATGTTTCTTGACTTTAGGGGCGACAATCATAAACAGCTGACGACCATCAACCCGTGGCGGAACTTCAATCACAGCGATGTCTGCCAGCTCAGCTGCAAATTTTTCGATCACAGCACGACCGATATCCTGGTGGGTGATTTCACGACCACGGAACACCAGCGTAACCTTGGCCTTGTTTCCCTCTTCAAGGAACCGGCGAACATGCTTAACCTTGAAGTCCAGGTCATGATCATCGGTTTTGGGCCGGATCTTGACCTCTTTAACTTGCACCTGCACCTGCTTCTTCTTTGCTTCCTGCTGTTTCTTGCTCTGCTGATACTTGAACTTGCCGTAATCCATAATCCGGCAAACCGGTGGAGTTGCCGTAGGCGACACCTCAACCAGATCAAGCTGGCGTGCTTCAGCAGCCTCCAGCGCCTCGCGCAGCGTCAGAATTCCTAATTGTTCGCCATCGTGTGCAACGACACGTACTTCGGAAGCACGAATGGCATGGTTGATATTGACTGTTGCGGTTTTGGTAGGGGCAGCTATGACGGCACCTCCTGGCAAAGTAGCACTACTAACTTATTTGTAGGCCTTTGTTTCAGTTTCAACAAAAGCAATGAATTCATCCGGCTTCAAGGCGTGCAGGTTTTTGCCATCACGGTAACGTGGCGTCACCGTTCCCTGCTCTACTTCTTTATCGCCAATTACCAACATGTACGGTATTTTCTGTAACTGTGCTTCACGAATCTTGAAATTTAGTTTTTCGTTCCGCAGATCTTCCTGCACACGAATCCCCGCACTCTTGAGTTGTTTGTACACCTCTTGAGCATAGGGGATCTGATTATCGGTGACTGTTAACACAACCGCCTGTACAGGCGCAAGCCACAATGGGAAGTTGCCGGCATAATGTTCGATCAGTACACCAATGAAACGTTCTATTGAACCGAGGATAACCCTGTGCACCATAACCGGCCGCTTTTTTTCGCCGTCACTGGCAACATAGGTCAGATCGAACCGCTCGGGCAGGGTAAAATCGCACTGAATAGTAGCACACTGCCACCGTCTGTCAAGACAATCACGCAGTTTGATGTCGATCTTTGGGCCGTAGAAGGCTCCATCACCTTCATTAATCTCAAAATTACGACCGGTATCTTTTAACGCGCCAAGTAATGCACCTGTTGCCCGCTCCCAATCCTCATCACTACCGATTGACTTTTCAGGTCGGGTTGAGAGCTCCATCTCGTACTCAAATCCGAAGATTCCCATCACATCGGAAACGAACTTTAAAACACCTTTGATCTCTGCATCCAGCTGTTCCGGTGTACAGAGAATATGGGCATCATCCTGAGTAAAGCAGCGCACCCGCAGCAGACCGTGGAGAACACCAGCCCGCTCATGACGATGGACCGTACCCAGCTCAAAATAGCGCTGTGGCAGATCACGATAGCTGCGCAACTGCGACTTATAGATCATCATGTGGGAAAGGCAGTTCATCGGCTTGACACCAAAGCTCTGCTCATCCACTTCAGTAAAATACATATTCTCACGATAGTTGTCGTAGTGACCGGAACGCTGCCAGAGATCCGTCTTCAGAATCTGCGGGCCCACAACAATATCATAATCGCGCTTTAGGTGTTCCTTACGTTCAAAATCTTCCAGCAGTGTGCGCAGCATGGCACCTTTTGGATGCCAGATGGCAAAACCAGCCCCGACCTCATCATTAAACGAGAACAGATCCAGTTCACGCCCCAACTTGCGATGGTCACGGCGCTTGGCTTCCTCAAGGCGATGTAGATAGGCTTCCAGTTCCTTTTTATCGACAAAGGCGGTGCCGTAAATCCGCTGCAACATCCGGTTATTTTCATCACCTCGCCAGTAAGCACCGGCAATGGAAAGCAGCTTAAATGCCTTAAGTTTATTGGTATTCGGCACATGGGGGCCACGACAGAGATCTGCAAACTCACCCTGTGTGTAAATTGAGACGGTTTCAACACCAATCCCCTCAATCAGCTCTTTCTTGTACGGCTCCCCCATCTGCTCAAAGAACGCAATCGCCTCTGAAGCAGACATGATTTTACGGGTAAGAGGCTGTCCGGCAGCGGCCAGCTCAGCCATCCGCTTCTCAATTTTTTCAAGATCTTCAGGGGTAAACGGTGTAGCAACATCAAAATCATAATAGAAGCCGTTTTCCACTGCCGGGCCAATGGTTACCTTGGCTGCAGGAAACAGTTCTTTCACAGCCTGTGCCATCAGGTGAGAGGTGGAGTGCCTTATGATCTCAAGTGCTTCAGGGCTTTTTTCAGTAATTATGGCAACCGAATCGCCATCTACAAGCGGCGCAGAAAGATCAACCAACAAGCCATTTACCTGCCCGGCCAAGGCAGCTTT
>DAIQQT010000272.1:0-4423 GCA_036786685.1 Trichlorobacter sp. | reverse complement strand
CCGGTTGTACCGGCTTAACCAGATGGGCGGCAGACTGGGCTGCCACATAGGCCTGAATCACATCCTGGGGGGTGCTAAGGGATGAAAGCACCACAATATGAACCCCTTTATCGATGCTGATGCCCTGTTGTTCTTCATAGCGGCGCATTGCCTTGGCAGCCTCCAGACCATCCATTTCAGGCATCACAATGTCCAGCAGGATCAGGTCATAGGGGTTGCCGGCCTGTAATGCCGATGAAAAGGCCTCCACACCGATCAGGCCATTCTCGGCCTGATCACACTGGGCATAGGGTTCCATCTGCAAGCTCAAAAGTTCACGGCTTAATTCATCATCTTCTACAATCAGACAACGCAGCATAATCCCGCCTTAAATGAGTTTTTTATCTTTAAACAGCTTCTGCGGGCTGACAATCAGGGCATCCAGCCCCAGACGTTCCTGTGGCACCCCCAGCGCCAGCCCCACCAGTTGGGTCAGGTAAAAGATCGGCAACCCATAGCTGGTCTCATAGACACCTTCAATCTCTTTCTGACGGATATCAAGATTACCATGACAGAGGGGACAGGCCACGACGATACACTCAGCACCGGCAGCCTTGGCCGATTCAAGCACGGCATTGGAGAGCTGCTGTACCACTGGCGGCCGCGAAAGGGTGAAGTTTGCACCGCAGCATTCAAGACGGTGGGTCCAGGCTACGGTCTGAGCGCCAACCGCTTCCATTACCTTTTCCATGATGATCGGCGCCTCGGTACAATCCAGGTTCGGCACATCCGTTGGCCGGGTCAGCAGACAGCCGTAGTAACAGGCCACCTTCAGGTCGACGAGCGGCTTTTTCACGGCTGCCTGCAACTGTTCCAGGCCATAATCCCGCACCAGAATCTCCAGCAAGTGTTTTACCCGCCGTTCCAGACGCACCGGCCCGTCAATCGCCTTTTCCACCAGCTTGCGTTTGGTTTCGTTCTCTCCCAGAATATGCTGGGCAAATTTAAGGCGGGAAAAACAGGAGGCGCAGGCCACCGCCATGTCGCCCGGAACCTGTTCTGCCAGTTCAAGGTTCTTGGCTGATAAGGAGAGTGACAGCAACTCATCCACGTTATGGGCCGGGGTGGCGCCGCAACAGATCCAGTCGGGAATTTCTTCAAGACCAACCCCCAAAACGGCAAACACCTCACGGGTGGACAGATCATATTCAGAAGCGGATGCGTGCAGCGAACAGCCGGGGTAGTAAGAGTAGCGTAAGGCTGTCACAGGGCCTCTCCTTTACGCCGCATTTCTTCAATACGGCTGAATATTTTCTCCACCTCTGTGATGTTCCTGTTCTTCTGATGGAACACCTTCAGCTTGCCCTTGGAAAGCAGTTTGGGGCCAAGTAGCATATCTTTCAGAAACTGACCCGACTTGACGTTAAAGACGGCCGCCAGCCGCATCTCGTACTGGCGCCCGTAGGTGCGGATGTTTTCCAGAAAGAGGCGGTTGGCAAGCTGAACATAACTTTCTTTTGAAGGCCCATCCTGATCCCAGGACAGTTTGCGCAGGGCATCCATGATGGAAGCCAGATGCACCTGATTGGGACAACGGGTTGAACAGGTCTCGCAGGAAACACAATACCAGATGGAACGCCCTGCCAGAATCCGCTGCCATTGTCCCAGCTGCAGCAGGCGCACAATCCGGTTAGGTGGATGATCCATAAACGTTGCCATGGGGCATCCAGCAGAACATTTGCCGCACTGGAAACAACGGCGCACCGAGGTGCCGGACAGCGCCTCCACCTTGCGCACCATGTCCAGATCCATGGTCTTCTGCGAGAGAAGCATTTTTTTCTTTTTCATACAACCACCGTTTTAGCCAGACTAAAATTCACTTCACTGCACAGATTTTAATCAGTTAGTTATATCGATATTTGCAGCCCGACACTTCACTCATACTAAAATTCTTTACACTTCCGGCGATATAAAATCAAGTTTTATTCAGGCGCGTTACAACAATGACAACACACAAACAGGCCCGCAGAGTTATCTACGGGCCTGTCTATTCAAAAAAGCTATGTACGCTTAGCGATTTGCCGGATTCTTGGGGTCGCCTTTATAGCCAAGCGCCTTCCAATCCAGACGACCTTTTTCGCCATGACAGTCATTACACTTCAGGGCTTTGTCCTTGGGGGCAACCATATGGTTAACAGCCCAGACCATGGAGGTTTCAATAAAGCCATACTTACCACTGTAGGGCTGACCAGCAGCCTTCATGCCGGCTTCAATCGCCTTATTCCAGTCATACTTGACCCAGTAAGCGGTCTCACTGGTTGGCGGGCCAAAGGTGTTAACTACAGCAACCGTATTATTGACGCTGTCGTAAGGCTGCTTGCCCCGCATAATTTTGAACGGCATGATCTTGGCGTTGGGATCTTTACGATCTCCCTTGGCAGCAGACAGCTTGACTACTTTGGAAGGATCAATCTTATCGCCAAGCAGAACCCGCTCAACGGTTCCATTGTACCATGCATAGGTGGGAACAACGTCCTTCTCCCACTTGAAGTCACCTTTCATCTTGGCGTAGGTTTTCTCACCATATGCGTCTTTAGGAATATCTTTTTCCGGCATATTTTTTCCGGCAGTAGACCAATCCCACCAGGTCTTGGTTGGCTTGGCCTTGGCAAAAGTAGGAATATGGCAGGTCTGACAAGCGACTTTTTTGGCATGCTTGTTCAGGAAGGCGTTTTTATGCACGTTCTCTTTGTGGCAGTCGGTACAACCCATGATGCGAGGACCTGCACCAACGGATACTGCAATAGCTTCACCCTTAATCGCATGATCCTTGCCACCCTTATGACAGGACTGACAGGTCATCTTGGCCTTACCACCCATATGCACATCGATATCGCCTGTTGGGTTTGTAAGGGTAGAATCCAAATCACCATGTTTTACCCGGTCACCGCCACCACCATAGAAGTGACAGGAGCCACAGGCTGCACGGGTGGGCTTCCCAACGGACTGGGCCACCTTGACCAGATCCACCTTGGCGTCAGGATTGCCTGCACCAGCCGGTGTCTTTTTGTAGGTACCGGTGGTTTCATGGCAGACCAGACAGTCTACATTTTCTGCCTTGTTAAAATCAAAATTCTTATCTTTCCAGCCATAACCGGCATGACAACTGGTGCAGCGCGGCCAGTTGGAATCGATGGCAACACAGAAGTTATTAAGGGCGTTCTTCTTACCATACTCCATTTCCTTGCCATTAATCGTCTGCTTCTTGGCCCAGGTCCAGTGGACTGATTTCATAAACGACTTGGTCTCAGCCTCATGACACTCCATACACTTCTTGGTCACTTCAGGACCAGTCTTGAAAGGACCAGCACCGACATAGTCGGCATGGTTACCGGCGACTGCCGTAGAGGCCAGAGAAAGCCCCAACAACAACACTACCCGCGTCATAAACTTCGGTAATCTCATACGTTTCCTCCTTGTGTAGTTACCTCATCCAGAGGTATGAATATTTTAATATTCATATAAACAATTGATTACATTTATCTTTTTTAATGCGCCTTGGTTATACTTTATTCTGTATACATGTCAAGAAAAACGAACAAGCAGCCTTTTCCGACCAAGAGCCTAGCAGCAGGCAAACATTTGTTCTTGACACGCTCCATGGCTCATGATAGAAGACGAATCTCTTTGTTCCCCAGTAGCTCAGTCGGTAGAGCGGGTGACTGTTAATCACCATGTCCGTGGTTCGAGTCCGCGCTGGGGAGCCATACAAATTCAAAAGAGGGTAGCCAATCGGCTGCCCTCTTTTTTTGTTTCAACCCAACCAGCACACAAGGTAAAAAAATTCTCTGACAGGACTTGCAGTATTCCAATTTGAGGGTATAAGCCTTCTCATCAGACATCTACCAAATTTGAGGAGGGAGCAACCATGGGAAAGGAATATTCGGTTCAAGAGGCCTTGAAACTTGCCATTAAGGCAGAAAAAGACAGCATGGACTTCTATGCCAGGGCAGCATCGGTGGCCAAGAATGAACGGGCAAAGAAGGTGCTGGAAATGTTGGCAGCAGAAGAGGCAACCCATGTAAAACATTTCTTTGACCACTACAAAGGGACCGAGTTCGGTGACCTGCAAAGCTTTATGGCAACTCCGGTTGACACCAAGAACCCAACCTACATAAAACTTGAAAAAGCGATCAGCGAAGATATGGGAGAGCAGAAAGCGCTGGAGTTGGCTCTTGTTGAGGAGAAAGAATGCATCGGCCAGTACACCCAACTTGCCGCCGGCGTTGTTGACCCAATGGTTAAGGCTATTTTTGAACGGGTGGTCAAGGAAACAGAAGGGCATTATGCCTTGATTGAAGCTGAATATGCTCACAGCATGGGGATGGTAAACGATAGTGATGTGGACACCTATGTAAGAGAATAGCGATAATCCACTCAAAAT
>DAIQQT010000271.1:0-4424 GCA_036786685.1 Trichlorobacter sp. | reverse complement strand
TGCAGTCCCTTGACCAGCATCTGGTACAGCTGTGCCAACAGGACCTGATTACCTTTGAGCAGGCTAAACGAATCACCCGCTCAATGGATCTTGAGCGCAAACTGACCTTTACCGGAGAATAGCAACGCCATCACAAGGAGGATTCGCTATGAAATTTGTTAAACTGCTGGCCCTGGCACTCTGTGCCGGCTTAGCCACGGTTCCTGTCTGCAGTGCCGATGAGAACGTGGAAGAGCTACTGCAGCCCCAGGTCTATGACCTTGGTGAGACACCGAAACCACCACCGGTCAAGATCAAGAAGCAGACCCCACCACCCAAACCGGCACCAAAACAAGAGGTGGATAGATTTGTGGTGGTCCCACCTCCACCACCGCCGCCACGCTATGAGGCCCCACCGTCCCGGCCAACACCACCGCCGCCGGTCATGGGAGATGACAGCCACTTTATTCAGGGCGACGACTACTTTATCCAGCGCCACGGACTGGAGGGACACACCTGGATCTACGTTGAACTGGCAAAAATGGTCAACTCCCCCGGTTCAAACACCAAGGGAGAGGCAGAGTTTATGAAGGTCAGGGATGGCAAGAACTATTGGACCAGCCATTACTGGCAGACCCGAATCGCTTCCCAAAATGAACTGCGTCTCGGGCTAAACGTGATTATCTTTGAAGGCAACCATCGCAACAGCATCTATGATGCGCCGGAAAGAAAAGATCGTGCCCGCGGCAGCAGCTGGTTTATGGCCCGCATCACCGACATGTCAGACATGTACAAAGGCTATGTCACGGTCTCCGGCAATTACAAGGTCAGTCTGCGCAACATGCGGGTGATCGTACACTGACCAGAAACAGCAAAACGTTTCACAAAGTAAGACAGGGGGCGTCCAATCTGGACACCCCCTGTTTTTGTTTGACCGTTTCCGGCACCGCAAGATAGCAAGTATACGCCTTAAAAAAATAAAAAAACAGACTGGAAAATCAGCCAGATTCTGACGATACTATACTTAACGGTAGCGCTAACCGGAAGAGCAGAAGGCACCAGAACGACGAGCAGGAAAGGTGATCTGCATCCAAGATGTACTCAGCGAACATAGTGATCCACAGCACCTGTCCGGTGGGACATAACCACCGGAATTCCCGTGAAACAGGGATTCAAGCATCAGAGGCCCGCGAACCATCGCGGGCCTTTCACGTTTGTGCATCAGCGCTATTCTGCCGGAGCCGGAACAGGGAGCCAGGTTGACCCAACAGATGTCGCCCCGTTTCACGGCGTCGCCTTTTCTTCTGCAAACAGCTCCGTTGTATATGCCTCCCGCACTATTGACAGCCATCCATTCCGTAGTAGTCTACATACCATCCAAACCCGCAAGCAACCTGGAGCAACCCATGCTTTTGTCTCCTGACACCTGCAATCTGCAACGACGTACCTTTCTAGCCGGCATGGCCACCCTGTTGCTGTTTCTGCTGCTTGGCGGCCTGCCCCCCAGGGCGCAGGCCGCACCCGCAAAAGAACTGACCCTGGGCATTCTTGCCATATACAACAAAGAAAAGATGCAGACTGACTGGCAACCGATAGCCGACCAGATCTCAGCACGGCTGCCCGGCTATCGACTAAAGGCCAGGATTCTGGACCATGCAGAGATGCTGGAAGCCCTCAAGCACCACCAGCTTGATTTTGTACTGACCAACCCCAGCCACTATATTATGCTGCGTGAACAGAACGGGTTTTCAGGTGTCCTTGCAACCCTGATCCTGCGGGAAGGAGACAAGGCATTATCGTCATTCGGCGGGGTGATTGTTACCCGCAGCACCCGTACCGACATCAACCGGCTGGCTGACCTCAAGGGGAAGCGTATCGCCTGTGCGTCCGCAGCGCCCGGCACCTTTGCTGGTTACTGGCTCCAGACCTACACCATGCAGCTGGCAGGGCTGCCGCAGCCTGACCGGAAACAGCTGCTGGTAACCGGGCTGCCGCAGAACAAGGTCGTAAAGTCGCTGCTTGACGGCAGTGCCGATGTTGGCTTTGTCCGTACCGGCCTGATTGAAACACTGGAGCAGCAGGGTAGCCTTACCCCGGGTCGCTTAAAGGTCATCAACCGTCAGGAGCTGCCTGATTTTCCCTATGCCTCATCCACACGCCTCTACCCTGAATGGCCGGTTGTGGCCCTGCCCCATCTGGATGCAAAACTGACCGGGCTGTTTGCCGGTGCGTTGCTGTCTATGGAACATGGCACCCCGCTGTTGCAAAAGGCCGGACTACAGGGTTTTGGCATACCGGCCAGCTACCAGCCGGTTGAAACCATGCTGCGGGACCTGCGCCTGCCACCCTATGATGTTGTGCCGCCATTTACCCTGCTGGATGCCTGGCAGCGCTGGCGCTGGCAGATTATTGGAGCCATTGCTAGCGTCACAGCACTGATCATCATGATGCTGCGGCTTGCCGCCAGCAACCGGAATCTGCGCGCTGCGCAGCTTGAAATTTCAGAAAAACAGTCAACCCTGGTAACGGCAGAAGAGATGAATCTGCTGCTTGAACAGCGGGTTGACGAGCGGACAACCCACCTGCAAACTCTGCTCAACACCATGCCTGACATTGTCTGGCTGAAGGATCAGGGGGGCGTATACCTCTCCTGTAATCAACGGTTTGAGCAGTTTTTTGGCGCAACGGAGTCCGAAATTGTCGGCAAGACCGACTATGACTTTGTTGACCGGGAGCTGGCCGACTTCTTCCGAGCAAATGACCGCAAGGCCATGGAGTCAGGCGGGCCAAACATAAATGAAGAGTTGATCAGCTTTGCCAGTGACGGCCATCAGGAGTATCTGCAAACCATCAAGACCCCGCTGGTTGCATCGGACGGCAGCCTGATCGGTGTACTTGGCATTGCGCGGGACATCACCCGGCTGAAGCAGACTGAAGAAGAGGCACAACGGGATCGTTCCGCTCTTCTGAGCCTGTTGAACAACCTGCCGTTTATGGCCTGGATGAAAGATACTGAAGGCCGCTTTGTAGCGATCAACTCGCTGTTTGCCGAGGCTTGCGGGGCAGCCTCCATCAGCGAGGTAATCGGCAAGACCGACCTTGATGTGTGGCCTGAAGAACTGGCACAGCTGTATCAGGCCGATGACCGTGACGTGATCCTTACCAAGAGCACCAAGAACACTGAAGAGCCGCTGGAAACAGATGGAAAAAGGATCTGGATTGAAACCTACAAGGCGCCGTTGATCGCCCCGGACACCAGTGTGACTGGCACCGTAGGCTTTGCCCGTGACATAACCGAACGGAAACAGATTGAGGAGGCGCTTGCCGCTGCCAAAGAGGCTGCTGATGCTGCCAACCGGGCCAAGAGCGAGTTTCTGGCCAACATGAGCCACGAGCTCCGTACCCCGATGAACGGCGTGGTTGGAATGGCCCAACTGCTTGAGTTTACTGAGCTGACTCCGGAGCAACAGGAGTATGTCAGTGCCATCAAGCTCTCGTCAGACAACCTGGTGCAGATCATCAACGAAATACTGGATCTGTCCAAGATTGAAGCAGGCAGGACAGATCTGGAACATACCGATTTTTCCCTGCGCAGTACGATTGAAGAGGTGGTCACCACCCAGATCTCCCGTCTGCACGATAAACGACTGACTCTGCAGAAAGATCTTCCCTCTGATCTGCCGGATCTGCTGCGTGGCGACCAGCTGCGGATCAAGCAGATGCTGCTCAACCTGCTTGGCAACGCCACCAAGTTTACCGAAAAGGGCTCCATCACCATCGCGGTCAGGCTGCTTGAGCAGGATACGCACAGAGCGCTGATCAGGCTGACCGTCAGTGATACCGGCATAGGCATACCGCCAGAACTACAGCAGAAGATCTTTAAACCGTTTGAACAGGCCGACACCAGCACCACCCGCCGCTTTGGCGGAACCGGGCTGGGGTTGACCATCTGCCGCAAGCTGGTTGAACTGATGGGAGGGGCTATTTCCGTTGAAAGCTGCCCCGGCGTTGGCAGCAGCTTCCATCTGGAAATTCCGTTTGAACTGAGCACTTTTACAGCACAACATCAGACGCAGACTGCGAGCCTGCCGGGGAAACCGGCCCGGACGCTCTCGATCCTGATTGCAGAAGATAACCTGATCAATCAGCGCATGCTGGAACTGCTGTTACAGAAAATCGGTCATAGCGCCATCTGCACCAACAACGGTAAAGAAGCGTTAGATCGGTGGCGCAAGGGGGGTGTTGATCTGATCCTGATGGATATCCAGATGCCGGTTTTGGGTGGGGTTGAGGCATTGGAAGCGATCCGTGCCGACGAAAAGGCACAAGGCCGTCATCTTCCAGTTATCTCCTTAACCGCCGATGCGTTGAAAGAGAAGGCAGATAAAATTCTAAAAGCACGATTTGAAGGTTATCCGACTAACTCGGGCCGAACAAAACAAATG
>DAIQQT010000270.1:0-4441 GCA_036786685.1 Trichlorobacter sp. | reverse complement strand
AACAGACCCAACCCCCACGGGCCGGTGATCAGGATATCGCGGGCATAGATCGGCAAGAGTGCAGTGGCGCCACCCAGCAAGACCGCAAACAGGTCAAGGGAGATGGCGCCCAAGCACCACCGGATGTTGTTTGATAAAGGAGATACCGGCAAACAGGGAACGGTCTGCGGTTGGGCCAGCGGGCTTCCAGTCATTGTAAAAGCTCAACAAAGGCCTGCGCTGCGCTGGATAGATAGCGGTCCTTATGGCAGACCAGATACAGATCACGATCAAGTTCGCCACCTGCAAGCGGAACCGTCTCAAGTATGCCGTTCGTCAGCTCATGACCCAGCACATGCCGCGACAGCAGCGCCACTCCCATATCGGCTGCAATTGCCCGCTTGCCCCCCTCACTGGCCCCCATTTCCAGAATGCTGCCGACCTGCAGCCCCGTGTTGCTCAGAAGCGCTTCAACAATACGCCAGGTGCCTGATCTCCGCTTGGAAAGCGCCACGACCTGCCCTGCCAATTCAGAAAGCTGAACCGGGCTCTTCCTGGTTGCCCAGGGATGACGGGGGGACACGACAAGGGCAGTCTGATCGCTCATGAATGTCCGTACCAAAAGATGCGGGTCTGGAGCATAGTGTCCAACCAATCCCAATTCAAGGGTGTTACCGAAGAATCCGGCTGGTTTAAAAGAGGGGAGCCGGGCCGCTACCACGTTCAATACTACTGTTGTGGTGTTGCATTGCCTTCAGATGCCGAATGACTTCGTGGGGCAGCAGAATTCGTTCCTTTACAAAGTATTCGCCGAGCCGTGGCTGGCAATGGTGCTGATGTCTGACCAGAAAAGCGGCCTGTTTCTCGGTTAAGAGGCCAAGTGCCACAGCACGTTCGCCGAACATACCCGGCAGTTCGGTGGCAGCGCATATTGCCCGGATATCTCTCTCTGTCAGCCAGCCCCAAGCTTTTGCGATCTCACCGTAGGCTGGGCGCTGATCCCGCTGCCAGTGGATGGCTCGTACCAGATCCTGCCAGGATATCTCTTTGCTCACATAGAGAAACTGGCCAAATTTAAGTTTATAGGTTGGAAATACACCGCTGTAATAGTGCTCATTGGCATTTTTAGGTAGTTTTTCAAAGCTCTTAACAATCGACACTCGTGTTGCAGCAGCAACAGGTGCAGCGTTATTGCTCGCTGCCCGGATCAGTTTGTGAGTGGATGTTTGAAGATGTTCAACCAGAGCATCACGCGCCAACACCAGCGAACTGACCGTTTCACCGGCTTGGTGTGCGATTCCGCAGGATGCATCAGGATGGTACATGCGTACCCGCCGCCGGAAGGCGGTCTTCACTTCGGCAATTGTTACCAAGCGAATGTCAGTATTTTTTTCGAACAGCAAACAGACAGCTTCAGATGGATGCATAAGCGGGGCTATTCCTAAGCATGTGTCGTTTGTCTTGCAGTACTTGCTGAGTTACGGCTGAGATAGTGAGAAAGAATAGCTGACTTCAGCGGACAGTTCAATCAGGAACTCCCACAATGGAGTTGGCAGTAGCCCGTGCACGTGCAGGTTGTTGCTCGGCACAAAATTTGTATGAATTCTGTGTATTAGCAGCGGAGGGCAATCCATGAGACGAGCAGCATTGGGTAGTACCGTTACAGTCAGCTACATCGGCACCTTAGACAACGGCAGGATGTTTGACAGCACGGAGGAGAACGGTTCGTTGACCATTACCCTTGGCAATAACCAGGTGTTTGAGGCATTGGAGGCGGGGATTGTCGGCATGGCCATCGGTGAGACAAGGAATGTCATTATTCCAGCGACAGAGGCCTATGGACCACGTCTGGACGCCAATATCCTCAAGGTGCGGCGTGAGCTGTTTCCGGCGGGACGTACGTTGCGGGCAGGTGAAAAACTGTCGCTACAGTTTAAGGGAGGTGCCGAGCGGGTGATGCTGATCCTGGAAGTCGGTGCTGAAGAGGTTGTTTTGGACGGCAATCATCCCTTGGCAGGGCTGGATTTGACCTTTGCGTTGCGGTTGGACAGTCTGGATTGATCAGGAACAGAATTGGGTAAAGTTTTTTGTCAATCTCTTGCTCGTCTGGCGAAAGGCGGCTACTTGGAGCGTGAAGTCGGCTACTATCCGGTTGGTCTGCTGCGCTGTGGCAGGGGCCCAGGCGCACCAGTCGCGGATGATCTGCTCCGTAACCTCAGGGTGAAATTGCAGACCCCATGCGCACAGCCCGTAACGGAATGCCTGGTGAGGGCAGGCTGCTGAAGTGGCAAGTAACACCGCACCTTCAGGCAGATCAAAACTGTCATGGTGCCATTGGAAGGTGGTGAATTGTGGCAATATACCTGTGAACAGAGGGTCACCGGTACCCTCTGCAGTGAGGCTGACCGGCCGTGTTCCCAATTCTTCCCAGCGGTTTGACACCACCGCAGCCCCCAGTGCCGCTGCCAGCAGTTGGCCCCCCAGGCAGATTCCCAAGTATGGTTTACTCTGTTCGACCACCGTGCGGATAAAATCTTTCAGATCAGCCAGAAACGGATAACCGGCATCGTCATTAGCTCCCATGGCACCACCCAACACAATCAGGGCAGTTGTCTGATCAGGTGTCGGCAACGGTTCACCCAGGTCAGCCCGACAGAGGTTGTAGGGAACAGTGATGCCGTCTATCAGAATACCGGGTGGTACCTCTGGGTCATTCTGGATGATCTGGAGCATGGTTTTCTCGACTATGCCAAATTTTCCTGGGCCATATGATAGAGGAAATCATACACTTCTTCCCTGCAGCTGATGAAGCGCGGCATCTCGTTCAGCAGGTCTTCCAGCAGATGCAGCACCCTGCCGTCCACTGTACCTAGTCGATCGAGTACCGCACCCATCATCGGCAGTACTTCATACAAGTCGTCCCTATTGAAGGGGGCCGGGTCAGGTAGACCTGAGAACTTAGGCTCATCGCGGGTTTCAACATATTTGCGGTATTTAAATTTTAAATCAAATGCCTTGACAATAACCATGGTTTTAATGCCCTCCGCAGCCGCCACACCCGCCACCGCAGCCAACTCTCTTGAAGTCTGACGGTTTCGGCTTGCCGCACAGCAGCAGCGAGGCTTTGTCGATCTTCCACGTGCCACTGTCATCCTGGTTGCCAACCAGCTGCTGCTGTTTCAGCAGCATAAGAATTCGGGTTTCGGTGGTTTCCAGATAACCGGCAGCTTCCGCAATCGTGATAAACTCAGCTCCTGCTGTACACATCAGCTATTCCTCCCATATTACGCTGCTTTTAATAGTTCTGCCCCATTCAGATAAATATGCATCAACTCTGGATCCTTAAGATCACGCTTGCGGCGCAGTGCTTCATGACGGATCACTGGCAGCAGCAGACCGGCATTATCCCGCGACAGCAGGATCCCCAAGGTGCGGTAACGCTCAATCAGCCCACTGGCGCCAGAATGTTTGCCCACTACAATCTGTCGTGTCAGTCCAACCTCGGTCGGATCAAACCCTTCATAGTTATGGGGATCTTTCAGCACACCATCAGCATGGAGGCCGGATTCGTGGGCAAAGACCCGCTCACCCACCACCGGTTTCCATGCCGGCAGCTCCCGCCGGGACGCCCGTGCCACCAGCAGTGATAGTTCGCGAAAACGGTGAGTATCAATGCCGGTATCAATGCTACAGGCATGCTTTAGCCCCATCACCACCTCTTCCAGGGCAGCGTTACCGGCACGCTCACCAAGTCCGTTAACAGTGGTGTTGACAAAGCGGGCTCCGGCCCGGATACCTGCAATGGCGTTGGCGGTGGCCATGCCCAGGTCGTTGTGGGTATGCACCTCAATTTCTACTTCCGGTACTGCGGCACGTAGCCAAGCCACCTTGTCGTACATGCTGAACGGGTCCATGATCCCCAGAGTGTCGCAAAACCTGAAGCGGTCACCACCCAGTTCACGGATAATCTGCAGCAGCTCCACCAGAAAAGAGATATCAGCACGGCTGGCATCTTCACCACCCACCGAGACATACAGATCATGTTCCTTTGCAAACCCCAGCGCCACTTTTAGTTGCTTCTTCACAGCAGCGCGATCCTTCTTCAGCTTCTTGGCAATCATCTGCTCCGATACCGAGAGCGAGATGTCCACAGCTGTAATACCGCAATCAATACTGGCCTGAATCTCAGGTATCAGCGCCCGGTTCCAGGTGATCAAGCGGGCTGACAGTCCCAGATCAACCAGCGCGCGGATACCGGCACGTTCCTCTTCTCCCATGGCAGGAATGCCGCACTCGATCTCCTGCACACCGATGGCATCCAGCAGCCGGGCAATGGCCAGTTTTTCCCGTAGACTAAAGACCACACCGGCGGTCTGCTCGCCATCCCGCAGGGTGGTATCGTCGATAATGATGTTGGTTGTGTTGATCATGGCACGCTCCTTTCACGGGAGTGATGCCTGAT
>DAIQQT010000269.1:0-4443 GCA_036786685.1 Trichlorobacter sp. | reverse complement strand
TGACCGGTCAGGTGGCACTTTTGGTAACGGAAAACGCCGCCCGGACAGGCGAACATTATATCGCCTCAGACCGGAAGGAATGGTTGGGGATGCTGCGGGCCGCTGCCGGTGCCGGGGTAATCATTGCCCTGTTGGCGCTGGTAAAGATCAAAGGGGCCGGACTGCACCTGCCTATCCTCAGTCAGGGGTTGCTGAATGGCCTGATCTATGGTGGCGGTTTTCTGCTGGTGCATCTGCTGCACTTCACCATTGCCACCAAACAGCCGGCCATGACCGCTGCCGCCATTGCGGCAACTGTTTCCCAGACCAGAGGCAGGCTGCGGGATCAGGAGCGGCTGCTTGAACTGATGGTAAGCACTGCCCGTAGCCAGTTTGCAGCAGTACTGGGTAATGTTGGCGTGGCCTTCCCACTGGCATTGCTCCTCGGCCTGGTGGCGGGTTTACTGCAGTATGAACCGATATCCCTGGAAAAGGCCCGCTCTCTGGCACAGGAGCTTAACCCCTTTACGACGCTTTCGCTTTTCTATGCCGCCATTGCCGGAATCTGGCTGTTTGTGACCGGCCTGATCTCCGGCTATATTGACAACCTGTCAGCCCACAGCCAGATTGGCCCGCGGATTGCCCGCCTGCCCTGGCTACAGCAGACAACCGGTGCAAAAGGTGCTGCATGGGTCGGCAGCTACATCAGCAGTAATGCCGGTGGCCTGACCGGCAACCTGTTCTTCGGCCTGATGCTGGGGGTTACTCCGGCGGTTGGTCAGATGCTGGGTCTGCCACTGGATATCCGTCACATCGCCTTTTCTGCAGCCAATATCGGCTACGCCGTGGCGACGTTCAACTTCGTGCTGCAGCCATCTGTTTTGCTGTCAGCAGTAGCAGGCGTCATGCTGATCGGGCTGATCAATCTGCTGGTCAGCTTTTCTCTGGCGCTCTGGGTGGCCATGCGCTCACGGGGGGTTGCCTTCAGCTCCGTCCGTTCACTTTTTTTGCCGCTACGACGCCGCCTTTTCAGCCACCCCCTGGAGTTTCTGCTGCCCGTAGAGCCACGTCAGGAATCCCGCACCTCTTCGCAGTAACTGTGGTCAGTTTGCCTGGTAGTAGTAGCGGTTCAGGTCCAGCAAGCCGCCTTTGACCGGGTTTTCCCGGTCAAACCGCTTCTGGAACCAGTCATAGGCATCCCAGAAACGGTCATCTGCCCGGTTAATCCCGTATTTGCCAAGTCTTGCCAGATCCTCCGGCGTCCCCTTGAAGTTCGAGAGCAGCTGAAAGAAATCCGGCAGGGCTTCCTCCTTCACATCAAAGAAGTAGTTGGGGTACGGCCCGATCAGACCGGGGATGAAATCAGCGTCATCCCGGGCCGGATTCAGACGGCCATCTTCGCCAAACAGGAAGGCCACGTTATCGTGCCAGCGGTTGATCACAATTGAATGGACCAGGTCGTTTCCATCCTTAAGCCGGATCCGCAGGTAGGCCAGGTTTGAGTTGGAGTCGTTGACCGCAGCCACAAACGGCATACCGGGTCGCGCAAGGGAACGGAAGGCCCGCAGATAGTCATGCATGGTGCGGAATTTTTCCGGCAGCGGTGGGTAGCTGGCCCCGGCCCGCAGGTAGTTGATTGGATCAAAACCGATCCCGGCGGCTGGCAGCAGATGCCTGTCCACCAGCTGTTCCACAAACTCCCGCTTGGGATCGTTGGTATGAAATGCAATCTTTGCCGGTTGGGGTGAGGGGGTGTAGTCAATTTTTTGCAGCGCAACCCCCAGATACCATGACTGCATGATCTCCTTGCGTTTTTCTGCTGGCAGAAAATCAAGAAAATAACTTTCCCCCTCCATCCGCAGGGTATCCATGTACAGACGTAACCCCAGCTGGTGCGCAACATTGCCATAGACATCAAAGCCAGCCACCAGTGCGTAGTAAATCCGCTCTAGCAGAGGGTAATCGATCACCCAGAGTGTCTTGGGCAGGTTGCCCAGCGCCCCTTTGTGTACAGTGGCATTATCAAAATGGCGGTAAATGGTCAGGAGCGGCGCATCACTGGCCTGGCTACCCTTCCAGATCGCCTGATAGTCCATTCCAGCATAGTGGTGGGCTGCATAAAAATGCTGCCGGGCCTTGTAGAAGGCAACCGCACCTTTGCTGTAGCGGTCAGTGACCGCCGAAAAGATGCCCATATCGCTGCCCTGCTCAATCGGCATCCGCAGGCTGTTGCCATGCAGCTTGATAAAGCCGGGATAGGTGACAGTCAGGTCATGGGCAGGGTCCATGAACATCACCCAGAAATGGTCGTCAATCACGTTCAGCGCAATCTGTCCTTTGCAGACCGGGCCATGGACAAAGGACATGATGATGTACTGGGCATTATCCAGCAGGAACTGATAGCGGGAACGGGGCGGAATCTGCTCAAAGGCCTGAAAGGGGTTGGCACTTACCAGCGGGTCATAGCCTACCAGATGCGGTTTCTGCAGCCAGTCCGGCTGGATGAACAGCTCCTGCAGCCGCTTTAACCGGGCATCATCCAGCGCAACCACCATGTGGGTCTTATGCACGATGGTTGAGTGGATCTTGCGGAACCGATAGTAGACCCGGGGCACACCGGGGTCATCATAGGGGCGGACCGTAGGAATCAGGTCCAGTGGTTTACCCGGTGCGGTGCGGGAACGGACCAGTTCGTAAAATTCATTGGTACTGGTGTCAAACTGCAGGTGGGCCAGAAAGAGATGCTCGTACAGGTAACGGGCGGTCATGCCATGCTTGGGGTCATCCTGATTCAGAAAGGTCTCCCACTGGGCAATGGCACGGGCATCTGCAGCCTTCGGGGTGATCAAGGCTGCCTGCTCGGCTGGATCCGGTCCTTTGGCCCCCTGTATCAGCCAACCGGCAATCAGGTTGAACTCATCCTGTTTCAACGGTGGAAAGCCGAACGGCATGCCACGATTGGGATGCTTGGCAAGGTAGCTGCCCAGCTCATTCTGGTCCTTGGCACAGGTCAGGTCATCGGCCTCAGAGCGGTATTCGCCACTGCTTTTGGGATTTTTGATCTTGTGGGCCAGCATCTGGATCATTACGGAATCATTCAGATTGCCTGAGACGGTGCTGGTGGTGACACTGACGAACTGCTTTTTACGCCACTGTTCCGTTGTCTGGGCATCAACAAACAACCGGGTCGGCTCCATGGTATGCAGGCGGGAGGCATTGTAGACCGCCTGCTTGGAAGCACCACGATCCAGACCCTCAAAGGAGTCCAGCTTCAGCTGACAGGGGGAATTGTAGCAGGAGTGGCAGACCGTGCAGCGCTTATCCAGCAGCGGCTTGACCTCTTTCTGATAGTTGATCTGGTGGGTGGGAGGCGTTATCACCACCGGTGGCAGCGGCTTGGTAAAACAACCCGCCAGAAGCAGGGCCGGCAACAAGAGGGCAAAGCGAAAGCGGCTAGAGGCAGGGCGCATACAGCGGTCCTCCTTGTCCAATATTGGGCGATGGCTACAAAAAAAGGGCTACGACATCAGTACGTAGCCCTTTGATAGATATGGCGGAGAGGCAGGGATTTGAACCCTGGGTACGGGATTAGCGTACACACACTTTCCAGGCGTGCTCCTTCAGCCACTCGGACACCTCTCCAGGAAGATCGTTTCTATTACAGCAGTTCGTAAAAAATGTCCAGAATTTTGATCAGGGGGTTTTCAGCCGGAACGAATAGGGGTATAGGTGGATACCATGTATGAGTCAAGCAAACTGATCGGTATTGTGGTAGCACTGCCTGAAGAACGTGTGGCCCTGGTCAAGCGGCTGAAGCAGGTCAAACGACGGGTAGTGGACGGTATTCCGCTTTATGGAGGCATACTGGAAGACCGTCAGGTTTGCGTGGTTGAAGGCGGTATGGGCACTGCCGCAGCGATCCGCGCAACCCGGCTGCTGTTGGCTGAAACCCGGCCCTGCCTGGTACTGTCAGCAGGTTTTTGCGGTGCCATACGCCCCGGCCCGCAGGTGGCAGATCTGGTCATCAGCAAGCGGCTTTTGGTGCTTGATGAACAGGGCCAACATGAAATTTCCCAACCTGGAGCAGAACTGACCGCCGCGCGGTTATCAGCAGAACTGCAGCATCGCGGTATACGGACCTGGCAAGGCAGCTTTATCACCGCCAGCGGCATCATCACCAAGGCCACCGTTGCCGAAACCCTGCCAGCCGATCTGCCGACGCCGGTGCTGGAGATGGAAAGCGCTGCCGTAGCCAGGACTGCCATGGCAGCAGGGGTGCCGTTTCTGGGGCTGCGTGCCATCAGCGATGATGCTGCTGAAGAGCTGGATTTCTCTCTGGATGAACTGACCGATAATCAGTTACGGATCAGCATTCCCCGCGTACTATTCACCTGCCTGAAAAAACCCCGCATCATCCCCCAACTGGCCCGCCTGGCTGCCAACAGCTGCAAAGCCGGCAAACAC
>DAIQQT010000268.1:0-4449 GCA_036786685.1 Trichlorobacter sp. | reverse complement strand
ACAAGTTGTTGCAAAAACGCCACAATTCACTATTCAATATATCTAACTTATTGTATTTGCTAGTTTTTTTATTGACTTAAGTCAATAATAGGATTAATTCCCGCACAAAGAGACATGAAATATCTTTTTTAACTTATTACCGAGAAGCATCGCTTCTCTACACCCCAGGAAAGGCGGAAGTAACGATGAAAAAATGGTGTGGTATTGCAGCAGCAGCTGCAGTGTTGGCAGTAGGCGCGGGACAGGTGGCTCAGGCAGCTGATGATTACAAATCATTCGGTGTGAGGCTAAGAGCCATTTATGTAAAGCCCGCAGAATCTTTTGACAGTCAACTTAGTGGCCTATCTCCTTCTCTCACCGACAACATTATTCCTGAACTTGACTTGGAATATTTTGTCACCAAAAATTTCTCAGCAGAACTTATTGCAGGCGTAACCAAACATGACATTAAACTTGGCGCTAATGCTGCGGGCTCCACCTACCTATTACCCCCAACAATCACCTTGAAGTATCACCCTCTCGCAGGGTCTACAGTAAGCCCTTATATCGGTTTTGGTGTAAACGTTATTTTCCCCTTTGACTCCAAAATGAACGGATTCGACTGCAAGATAGACAATAGCATCGGTTGGGCTGCTCAGGCTGGCACCGACTTCAAAGTTACTGACAACCTGTATTTCAACATAGATTACAAATACTTGAATGCTGACACCAAGGTTGCCCTCAATGGCACCAAGTTTAAGCTGGATCTTAACCCCCACCTGTTCGGTATTGGTGTTGGCTACCGCTTCTAAGCCGCCAACATCCAACAAAGAGGTCAAAGGGCCTTCTCCTCCCTTTGACCTCTTCCCAGCTATCGTCGCACAACATTAAAGGTGACAGTCATCATGGGCAATCAAAACAATCTTGATGAGGCGATTGAAATCTCCGCAGGCGTCTACTGGGTTGGTGCAGGCACCAAGACATTCCTGAGTAGAAACAGCTTCCTCAGAATCTTTGAGGGCAACAAAACCTCCGGCAGCCTTTTGATTGACCCCGGCCCAACCAGTGATTTTATCAGTCTGTCCCGCAAAGTGTCCTCCGTACTGCCGGGGGGATTATTAAATATAAATCTGGCCTTTATCAACCACCAGGATCCAGATGTTGTCGGTGTGCTGCCAAAGATGTACGCCATGAATAGAAGGCTGAACATTATTGCCACCGAAGACACCTGGCGTCTGGTCAGCCTCAACGGCCTCAGCTCTGTCCGCTTTCGATCCATTGACCAGGTGCAGGATCAGCGTCTGGTGCTTCCCACCGGCCATAAACTGCAGTTCATCCCAACCCCCTACTGTCATTTTCGGGGTGCCAGCATGATCTATGATCTCGAATCGCGCATACTGTTCACCGGTGATTTTTTAGGTGGTGTTGAGGCATCAGGCCTGATTGCAACTGAAGAAAACTGGGCAGGGGTCAAGGCGTTTCATCAGATATACATGCCTTCAAATGAAGCGATCAAGCTGGCCGTCAAGAAGATTCGGGCACTTGAACCTGCACCATTGGCGCTGGCCCCTCAGCACGGCGGCCTTATCAAAGGGGATCTGATTGAATTCTTTCTGGACAAGATAAGTGAATTACCGGTGGGCCTGGATATTGTCACCTCCGTCACTGATCGGCTGCCAGCCATGATTGCCGGGTTAAATGAGGTCCTTGGTGCCGTTAAAGAGACCATGGGAGAGTACAAAGTTGAGAAAATACTGAAGCTTTTCAAACCGGAAGGAGAGTATCCATCTCTGATCACTCTGGGGCGAGACGGAATGGTTAAAGATATCAAAGGCGACCCGTTTGAAGCGATCAATGCACTGCTGAATGCCTTTATGGACTCTGCCACAGAGCAGCAACAGAAGCTGTTACGACCCATGTTCAACCTGATGATGCTCTAATTTATTCAGACGGTCGCTGACCTTTCCTGATAGCCGCAGCTGGTCGCATATTGGCAAGAAAGCACTCTTCAAGTTGATCCGCCTTTTCAGCATGGCCGGTTGCCCGCAGAATCTCGATCACACACTCAGCCGTACACAGGCCTGATGCTTTCTGATTTTTCCTTAGATTGTAGCGTGACGTTCCGGCAGGCCTAAGACTGACACGGCGGACCTGCTGCAGGTACGGACTACGCTGGTGAATCTTGCGGGCCTCATGCCATGTGCTGTCAATAAGAATAAACTGTCTGATACCAGAGAGATCCACCTGTTCTTCATCAGCAACACCTGGATAGATTAACGCCACATCCCCTGTTGCGATCTCCTCCAAAAGCGTCTGCGGCGGGTTTAGACGATCCCAACGGATCTGTTCTGCCGCGTCCCCCAATGTCTCCAACACCAGACGGCCGGTATTAGATTTTTTCGGAATCTCTTTAAAGTGTGTCAACAGGGTGATTTTCAACGACATCGGTCATGCTTCCTTTTGTTCATATTTTCAGTATACTAGCATGCTGTTCATCAGAACTTACACCAAGAAGGTGCCCCATGGCCAGATGTTCAAACTGCAATGCCCCGCTGCCGCCAGGATCCCTGCTCTGCGGCTATTGCGGAAACCGTACTGACATAGACCTGAAAGGGATTCACTATTACACCACCCACGAAAATGATACGCCACGAATCTGTCCCCGTTGCAACGTCAAGCTCAAAACCCTGGACCTGAAGCTACATGGCCGTTTTCTGATCGATCGTTGCGAGACATGCCTGGGCATCTTTTTTGATCCGGGCGAGCTTGAGGCACTGCTTGAGGCTACCGTTACCAATGTAGCCGGTATTGACCGCGCCGGACTTGAGGCCATCAACGAAAAGCGTGAGCCCAATCAGTACCCGATCTCTTATATTAAATGCCCGGTCTGTTCACAGCTGATGAACCGGGTCAACTTCGGCGCCAAAAGCGGCGTGATCGTTGATCGCTGCAAAGAGCATGGCGTCTGGCTTGATGGAGGAGAACTGCGGCAACTGTTTGAGTGGATGAAGCTGGGTGGACAGCTGCTTGAACAGGAACGCCAGGAACAGCAACGCAAGGAGGTAGAGCAGCGGGAAAAGGAGCAACGCTTGAAACTGAATGGGTATGATGAAGAGTCTTCAGCCTTCGGCAGCTTCAGCGATCCGCTGCGCCGGTCCGATCCGGAACTGTTCGACATCATCTTCAAGGCGATCAGATTCCTGCTATAATATTCAAAAAACACTATGCATTTTGATTACATTTTATTTTTGATTTCCGAATGTATCGATTGACTTTAGCAGAAGAAGACTGCTAGTGTGCTACTTACATTTTGGCGCTATGCCAAAAACAACAACAGAGAAACATCAGGAGAAGGTACAAAATGGTAAACGGAACAGTAAAATGGTTCAATGACAGCAAGGGTTTTGGTTTTCTTGAGCAGGAGAACGGCGAAGATGTATTCTGCCATTTTTCCGCTATCACAGGTGAAGGATTCAAATCCCTTGCTGAAGGCGATAGAGTAACTTTTGAAGTAACCAAAGGCCCCAAAGGCCTTCAGGCTTCAAACGTTACCAGAATTTAATCTGGTAACACGGCAGTCAAAAGCCCCGAGGTTTTCCTCGGGGCTTTTTTTGTATCTGTAATTGCGTCAGCTACAGCGAGAGATCTGCATGCCCCTGACAGAGCTGATCCCGGGTCCGGTTCACTTCTTCATTCTCCAGATACTCCTCAAACGACATACTCCGATCAATAACGCCACCAGGGGTGAACTCCACAATCCGGTTGGCAACCGTACTGACAAACTCATGGTCGTGGGAGGCAAACAGCAGCACCTCGCTGAACGAGATCAGGCCGTTGTTAAGGGCGGTAATCGATTCCAGATCCAGGTGGTTGGTCGGTTCATCCAGAATCAGCACGTTGGAGCCGGTCAGCATCATCCGCGCCAGCATGCAGCGCACCCGTTCACCACCGGAGAGTACGCGGGTCTTTTTAGTGGCCTCATCACCGGAAAACAGCATCCTGCCCAGGAAGCCACGGGCAAAGGTCTCTCCTTCAGTCGGTGGTGAGTACTGCCCCAGCCACTCAATCAGATTCAGATCATTATCAAAATAGGAGCCATTCTCCTTGGGGAAGTAACTGCTGGTGATGGTCACCCCCCAGCGGAACGTTCCGGCATCAGGCTCCAGCTCACCGGCCAGAATCTGGAACAGGGTAGTTTTGGCCAGTCCGTTACCACCAACAAAGGCAATCTTGTCCCCCTTGCGCACATTCAGATCCAGATCCTTGAAGACCTGCACACCATCAACGCTTTTTGTCAGACCACTAATCTCCAGAATGATATCACCACAGGGGCGCTCCGGCTTGAATACCACATGGGGATACTTGCGGGATGAAACCGGCATCTCCTCAATGGTCAGCTTTTCCAGCAGTTTTTTACGGGAGGTGGCCTGCTTGGCCTTAGATGCGTTGGAGGAGAAACGCTGGATAAAC
>DAIQQT010000267.1:0-4513 GCA_036786685.1 Trichlorobacter sp. | reverse complement strand
TGATGACCAATCCATCTTCCGTTTTCAGGGGGCCAGTGTCGAGAACATCCGGCGCTTTGCCGCTCGTTATCAGGATTCGCTCACCACGGTAACGCTGACTGACAACCACCGTTCATCCCAATTGATTCTGGATGGTGCAGCCGGTCTGATCAGCCGTAACCTGGAACGCCTGAGCAATGACAAGCAGCTGCGTGCCATGAACCCGGAGGTGGCCACGCTGCCTGAACCACCGGAGCTGGTGGGGTATGCCACCACTGCCCATGAAACCGTGGCAGTGGCCAACCGGATCGCTGCTCTGCTGGACCAGGAGGGGGTGTTGCCGGAACAGATCGCCGTGATCTACCGCAACCACAGCCAGTCAGACGAGATCATCCGCTTCCTGACGGGTCGCGGGGTGGCGGTGCAGACCCGGCGCAGGGCTGATATCCTGCAGGAGCCGTTGATTCTCAAACTTCTGACCATCCTGCGCTATCTGGCAGCAGAGCTTGATCGGCCCCATTCCGGTGAACGGCTGTTGTTTGAGATCCTGCATGAAGCCTGGTTTGAGGTGCCACCCCTGGCCCTGGCCCGTCTGTCAGTTGAGATCGCCCGGCATCGGACCGAGAAACGTCCCTGCTACTGGCGGGAACAGTTGCCGTTGCAAGGACTGGACAAGGGCCAACAGTCACTGTTTCCGGCCAGCCATGACCTGCAGTTGCGCCGGGCAGGTGAGACGGTTGAAGAGCTGCTGCGGGATGCTGCCACCATGACCCTGCAGGAACTGCTGCACCATGTCATTACCCGGCTGGGGATTCTGGCCCAGGCCCTGTCGGCCCATGAGCGGGTCTGGCATCTTGAACTTCTGAACACGCTGTTTGACTTTGTGCGGGAGGAAACCGCCAAGGTGACCATGTCTCTGTCTGATCTGCTGGCCATGCTGGCAGATATGCAGCAGCAGGGGATCTCTCTGCCGGTGGAAAAACTCAGTTACACCGGGGCCGGGGTCAACTTCCTGACCGCCCACGGTTCCAAGGGGCTGCAGTTTGACTATGTCTTCATGCTGGGCTGCACCCGCAGTGTCTGGGACAGCGCCTCCCGCAACCGGACCTACAAGCTGCCCCCCACCATCTGGTCCGGTCCGGCAGGCAGCGAAGAGGAAGAATCCCGGCGGCTGTTTTATGTGGCCATGACCAGAGCACGCAAACAGGTGGTGATCTCCTGGCCGGAGCGGGACAATAAGGAAAAAGAACTGGAAAAGAGCCGCTTTGTGGCTGAGTTGGCCGAGGCTGGCGTTGCTGCTCTGCAGCAGGTGGTTCTGGCTGATGAAGAGCTGCTGGCCTTTGGCAGCAGGGTGCTGCAGGCTGCTCCGGCCCGGCTGCCGAGCGCCTTTATTGATGACAGCTTTGTGGACAGTCTGCTGCAGAAATATTCGTTAAGTGTGACCCACCTGAACAGCTACCTGCGCTGTCCGGTGGCGTTCTACTTCAACACCCTGTTGCGGGTACCGGCCCCGATGAGCGCTGCCTTGACCTTTGGTTCTGCGGTCCACCATGCCCTGGAGCAGATCTTCCGTAAGATGAAGAATGACCCTGCCCGACGGTTCCCGAATGTTGCCACCTTTGTGGATGACTTCCGCTGGTTCATGCAGAAGCATGAGGCAGGCTTTACCCCGGCAGAGTTCCGGCGCAGGCTGGAGTACGGCGAGGCGATCCTGCCCGGTTTCCATGAGGCCCATCACCGGAGCTGGAAACAGGATGCGCTGGTGGAGTATCCCTTCCGCAGTATCCTGGTGGATGGTGTCCCGTTGAACGGCAAGCTGGATATGCTGGAGTTTTCAGGCAGCCATGTCACGGTGGTGGACTACAAGACCGGCAATCCGGTTAAGGCCCGCAAGAAGCTGAATCCGCCTGATCCTGAGAAGGTTGCCAAGGCGCAGGCAGAAGGTAAGGAACCGAATGATGATGACCTTCTGGGCGGTGATTACTGGCGCCAGGCGGTCTTTTACCGGATTCTGGTGGAACATGAACCGCGCCGCAACTGGATCATGTCAGCTGCCCGCTTTGAGTTTGTCGAGCCGGAGAAGGATACCGGAGAGTACAAAAGCGCCCGTTTTGAGGTCTCTGACCATGAGGTGGCACAGGTCAGGCAGCAGATCAAAGAGGTCTATGCAAAGATTCAGGCCAAAGAATTCCATGTTGGTTGTAACAAGCCGGAATGTGAGTGGTGCAGCTTTGTGAAGCGGTTTACCGGTGGTGTGTAATGGCTTGAAATGAGATTTGACTTACGTCACCACCACGCTTCTGATCCCCTCGGGCCGCCAGGCCGGAGAGATGACGTGTGATCCCTTTTCCTCGGTATGCAGCATGCTGCCGTAGGTGACCTTGAAATCACCAAAACGGTCGTTAACCGCATCCATGGCCCTGGTCAGCTGCTCTTTCCTGCGCTCTTCCGCAAACAGAGACGGCTGCTGCTCCTGGTATTCCAGGTTGCTCAGGCAGACCCCCAGCAGCCTGACCGGCTGGCTGAGCTCCATGCTGTCCAGCAAGCGGACCGCGCTCCGGTAGATGTCACTGCTGAGATTGATGTAACTGCCCAGGGTGGTCTGCTTCTGGATGTTGGTAAAAAAGTCGGCAAAACGGATGTAGATACTGACGGTCTTGCCGCTTACGCCATAACGCCGTGCCCGCCTGCCCACCATCTCTGCCAGTTGCAGCAGATAGCGCAGGATCTCCTGCCGTGTGTCAATATCCTTATGCAGGGTCATGGAGTGGCCGACACTCTTGACCTGCTCATTCTCTTCAGACGGCACTACCGGGCTGTCGTCGATCCCCTGTCCCATCTGCCTGAGCCTGGGGCCGATGATGCCGAATTTTCTGCTGAGAATTTCTTCAGGGAAACGCCCCAGCTGCCCGCAATTTCTGATCCCCAGCAGGTTCAACCGGCGTTCCAGCTTCTTGCCGATGCCGCAGAGATCGCCGATGGTAACTGATTCCAGCACCGCCTTGATCTGATCCGGCGCGATTATGTTCAGGCCATCCGGCTTCTGCATATCACTGGCCAGTTTGGCAAGCAGCTTGTTAGGGGCGATGCCGATGGAGCAGGTCAGGCCCAGTTCCTGTCTGATCTGAGTCTTAAGTTGATGGGCAATGGTTTCTGCAGGGCCGAACAGGGCGCGGGAATGGGTTACATCAAGGAAGGCCTCATCAATGGAAAAGACCTCCACCAGTGGGGTGTACTGCCGCAGCATGGCAATGATCTGCCGGGAGGCAAGGGTATACTTTTTATTGTCCCCCACCACGATGATCAGTTCAGGGCAGGTCCGTCTGCCCTCCCAGATGGCCATGCCGGTCTTGACCCCAAAACGGCGGGCTTCGTAGGAAGCGGTGGTGATAACTGTTCTATGCCCTGAGCCGACAACCGCCACCGGTTTGCCCTGCAGGTCAGGATTGGCCTGCTGTTCAACCGAGGCAAAAAACGCATTCATATCGATATGAAGGATAACCCTGTCCATGGAACAGAAGGTTACCAAATGACTACCATTACAAGTCAAGCATGATCTGGCTGCATCGTCTGCCTGTTATTATTTCCCCCCAAACACCTTGCGCAGCAGGTCGGTGGTCCTGGCTGCCGGGTCTTTTCTGATCTTCTTTTCCTCTTCTGCCACCATCTGGAACAGGCCATCCAGAGCCTTGTTGGTGACATACTCGTCAAGGTCAAGGGACGGCTTGCCGGAAAAGGCAGCCAGAGGTGTGGCTTCGTACCTGCCGATCAGCTCCTTGTAGGCCCGGGCAGTGCCCACCTGATTCATTGCCGTGTTAACACTTGGCTTGAACGCTTCAAACAGTTGCGCGCGGGTCTTTTTCTCAAAAAAAGTAGTGGCTGCCGTATCACCACCGCTTAGAATCTGCCTGGCATCCTCAACGGTTATCTGCCGAATGGCATTGCCAAAATAGCGGGCTGCCTGCGGTGCTGCCTTCTCTGCAGCCCGGTTCATACTCAGGATAAACGTATCAACCTGTTGCTGAAAGCCGATCCTGGCTGCCACATCTGCCACCTGCTGGATTTTGTCCGGTAACAGGATCTTGATCAGCTGGTTGCGGAAGTAGCCATCGGGCCGTGAAACTGCTGCTACGGCCTTTTCGGTACCGGTGGCCAACGCCTCCTTGAGCCCTTTTACGATAACGCTGTTGTCAAGGCTGCTCTGCTGTTTTGATGGTGGCAGGATCTCTTGGGACAGGCTGTCCAGAAAGCCTGCCTGGCAGGGGGACTGCATCAAGAACAGGACAATGAAAACAGGGCAGACGGTGCGTTTCATGGGCAACCTCCATCTGTGCGCGTGGTAGTTATGTGTGGCAAGTATGAATCATTTGCCGATATCTGCAAGCAAACTTTCAGATAAACAACGGCACGCTGGACCCAAGCCCATGCACCACGCTGGTGAAGGCGTTTCTGCTTTCCAGTTTCTCTCTGCCAAACCGTTGGGTGAACAGTGACTGGATACAGGGGATGCGCGAGGTGCCACCGGTGAGAAAGA
>DAIQQT010000266.1:0-4536 GCA_036786685.1 Trichlorobacter sp. | reverse complement strand
ATCAGACAAAAGAACCACGTGCCTACCTGTATCACCAGTGGCAGACGGAACAGGCAGGACGTAAACAAGAAGCCTTCCTTGCCCGCCTGGAAGGTGTTCTGCCCCATTGTGTGATCTGTGGTGCGCTGCACGAAGGCGAAGGCTCCAAGGGGTTCTACTTTGAAACAGCTGACCATACCTCCAGGGGCTTTTTGCACAGTGATTGTTTTACCGGGATGCTCTGCTCTATTCTTTATGATCTGCACCCACGCTCAGACCTTTATCAACTTTCTCTGCAGGTTATTCGAGAGAGTGCCGGAGCGTCAATTGCCGTATTCCGCCCTCTTGTAGATCAATCTGGTCAACCCCGTTTGTATTTCCAGCAGTTAGACCCAAGCGGTACCCCGCTGCTAGAGCGTGAACTGTCTCTGGATGGTTTTCTGGAAGGGGTCTTTGACGGTATTCGCGATCAGCTGTTTCTGCTTTTGAATGAATCCATGACTGGCTATGATGGCAAATTACGCGCCAGCTGGTTGGTGGTTCATCCGGTAGATGAGAAAAGACCCGAACAGGTTCTGCAGGATGTTGCCTATCGTAGAATCCAGGATATGCACCGCTTGGTGTCAGAAATGGCAACGGCCTGATTTTTCTTGATACCAATCAAAGAACCTACATACCTATGACAAATCTAATTACGGCTCAAGGCCTCAAACGCCTGCAGGATGAGTTTGAATATCTCTGGCGGGTAGAACGTCCCAAGGTGGTCCAAGGGGTGTCTGACGCAGCAGCTGAAGGCGATCGTTCTGAAAATGCAGAATATATTTATGGAAAAAAACGTTTGCGGGAGATTGATCGCAGACTTAAACAGCTGGGAGGACGGCTGAAGGTGTTGGAAATTGCACCTGCCCCACCCCAGAACCCTACACGGGTAAGTTTCGGATGCTGGGTTTCCTATGAAGACCTGGAAGGAAATCAGTATTGTTATCAGCTGGGAGGGCCGGATGAATTTGATGTCAAACAGGGGGTCATCAGTATTGACTCACCGGTTGGACAGGCCCTGCTGCAAAAGCAAGTGGATGATGAGGTCACCATCCGACGCCCAGGTGGTGACCTCACCGTGTATGTTACAGAGATCCGCTCTATTCGCGGTTAATTGCCTCTTTAAGAATGGCACTCGGCTTAAAGGTCAGAACCCGTCTTGGTTCAATGGTAATGGACTCCCCGGTCTGCGGGTTACGACCACGACGGGCGTTCTTATCCCTGACCTCAAAAATGCCAAAACCTGATATCTTGACATTTTCTCCCGTTGCCAATGTCTCCTTGATCAGGTCCAACAACGCCTCAACGTGATCAGCAGCCTCTTTTTGCTTGATACCCAGTTCTTGATGCAGTTGCTTGGCCAGTTCTATCTTGGTCATAAACTCCTCCTTGAAACAGGCCTGCTGTCAGCAGCCCGAGTTTAATATATCTTTACGGTGTAGTAATCAGTCTGGTTATCTTTATCAACTTCACACCCTTTGACTGCAGTTCAGGCAACACCTTAGCCAACGTGGCAATGGTTGCAGGATGGGGATGACAAATGGCAATGGCATGTCCATTTTTACGGGCTCGGGAAACTGCCTGATTCAGCTGTCCTCTGATATAATCTTCATTTTGTTCATTATCCAGAAAAACATCACGTCGGGCAGAAGATAGCTTTAATTCAGCAGCCACCTTGAGACCCGTTGTTTGAGGTGTTGTTATACTGTCTATATAAAACAGGCCTTTCTCTTTAAGCACCTTCAGGACAACGCGCATTTTGTCAGGGTGCTCGGTAAAACCTGACCCCATATGATTATTGGCCCCCACCGCCTGCGGTAAAATTTGCAGGTAGCCAAGCATCCTGTTACGCAACTCATCATCAGACTGCTCAAGCAACAGCCCATTGGCCTCCAAACGACGCTGGGGATATTCCTTGGGCTGCATCGGCATATGCACCAGCACTTCAATCCCCTGATCAGCTGCATAGGCAGCAACAGCACGATCCTGCTTCAACCCGGGAATGATAGCAAAAGTGATCGGTAGACCGATACCAGCCAGTAAGCGCGCCTCTGTCAAAGAGCTGCCCATATCATCAACAATAATGGCAAGTTCAGCCTTGCCTACCGGAAGACGCTGGACAGGCGGGTGAGCCAGCTGCCCCGGATGAACATCACCGGTATAGTAATCTGACTGTGGCGTTTTTTGCTCGACAGGTTTAACTGTAACCGGAGCAGTTGTCGATGAATGAACCGGTTGCTGCGGAGCAGTCTGCTGAGGAAGTGGCCTGGGCTTTTGGCGATGAGCGGTGCGTTGCTGGTAATGGTGAAGCCAATATCCTCCAATCATAAGAAGACAGACCGCAACAAGGAAAACGGCAAGGACGAAACCGCCCTTGCCGTTCTTTTTAAACCTGTTTGCTCGTGGGGATGGTTGCTTCAGAGCCACTTAACGCTTCTCCGGCCCCATTTTCTTTAAAATATCCCATCCTTTAAGCAGATCAAGGGCACGTACCAGTTGATAATCTACCTTAAGCGGATCAACCGTTTTCTTTGTATCTATCGAATCTTTGGAAGAATCTTTAGACTGATCTTTTGATTCTTTCTTATTCTCTGTTTTTTTATCGCCATCTGAGTTTTCAAAGTGGTTTTCAAGATCTTTTTCACGAATAAACATGGATTCGCGACGTATCGTTTCCTTAGGCATTTCCATCTGTTCTACCAGAATATCAGGAGTGATTCCCTTGGCCTGAATTGAACGCCCCTTTGGAGTAAAGTAGCGGGCAGTGGTCAGACGCAGACCAGACTCGTCAGAAAGTGGAATAATGGTCTGTACAGAGCCTTTACCAAAGCTTTGGGTACCCATAATAATGGCACGCTGATGATCCTGCAAAGCACCGGCAACAATCTCGGAAGCACTGGCACTACCTCCGTTTATCAGAACAACAATCGGATAATTAGGTTCTTTGCCACGGGAACTGGCGGTAAACTGCATCCGTGATTCCTTTTCTCGACCTTCTGTGTACACGATTAGTTTACCATTCTCAACAAAGTGATCAGAAATACGGACTGCCTGATCAAGCAAGCCGCCTGGATCATTGCGAAGGTCAAGCACCAGACCGGAAAGCTGCTTACCCTTATTTTCTTCCACCAGGGCTTTAAGTGCCTTGGCAAAATCTTCATCAGAACGCTCTTGGAACTGTGCAACTCTGACATAGCCATACCCGTTATCAAGCATACGAAACTTGACACTCTTGACCTGAATAATGTCACGAATAAGCGTGAACTCCTTAGGACGTTCAAAACCATCCCGCATGATCGTCAGAGTGACCTTGGAGCCTTTGGAACCACGCATCCGCTTAACCGAATCCGTGATGGTCATGTCTTTGGTAAAACGTTCATCAATTCTCAGAATCTGGTCACCAGACTTGATTCCTGCACGCTGAGCCGGAGTGTCTTCAATCGGGGAAATAACCGTCAGGACACCTTCTTTCATACTAATCTCGATGCCCAGCCCACCAAAAGCACCTTTGGTCTCAACCTTCATCTCTTTAAAAGTTTCAGGAGACATGAATGAGCTGTGGGGGTCCAGGGCGGAAAGCATCCCGTTGATTGCGCCGTAAATCAGTTTCTTTGAATCAACTTCCTCAACATAACTCTTTTTTACAATGGTCATTACATCGGTAAAGAGTCCGATATATTCGTATTCCTTGCCCCCCTGTGCATCGCATCGACGTTGGGTGCTAATACCGATAAAGGTAACCAGTGCAACGACAACAACCACAAACCCCAAAGCAATTTTCTTTGTTTTGCCGAACTTCAGCATGGTGATTCATCCTCCAGAGTGGATCAAACAAGATGTTTGTATATACCATTGAACCTAGCAGAAAAACGAGTGTTTTTTATTGTGACCACAGGATTAGCGTACCCACCCAGCCGGGTCAACCGGTTTGCCCTGATGTCTGATTTCAAAATAGAGCGCCGGCCCTTTGGCTGAGTCCACGTCACCCACAGCCGCCACCACCTCTCCCTTGGCCACTTCCGCACCAACCTTGCGGGAAATACGTGATGCATAGGCATAAAGACTGAAATAGCCGCCACCATGATCAATAATGATCATATTGCCATAGCCTTTAAAATAATCAGCAAAGATAACAGTACCGTCATAGACCGTACGGATATCAGAACCAACCGGGGCTGAAATTACAATTCCCTTGCTAAAGGTATAGGAGTTAAACTCAGGGTGTTTGTGCTTGCCAAAGGTTTCAATGACCTCTCCCTTGACCGGCATCCGCATCCGACCCTTTTGGGAGGCAAAGCCACGATCAGGCACCGGAGGAAGCTCTGGCAACTGTTTATTCTTTGCTGCAGAATCATGTTTTTTAGACGCAGCATTTCTACGGCTCTGGGCCTCTAGACGATTCAGCATGGCCTGTAGCTTGGCTGCATTGGCCTGAAGTTCTTTTAGCGAAGATTCGTAGCCTTGACGATCCTGACGGACTTTACTTAAGTAATTTGATTTCTTCTGTTTATCCTGTTC
>DAIQQT010000265.1:0-4571 GCA_036786685.1 Trichlorobacter sp. | reverse complement strand
TGCTGGGGCCGGTCAGGACGCAGTTCGGCTATCATCTGATCGAGATCACCAAACGCTGGTAAAACAGAAACTAACCCCTCTCAGTCCCCCCTTGTCAGGGGGGGCTTTAAACTTTCTACTGTTTTGACCTTCCCCTGAGAAGGGGAGGTCGGGAGGGGTTTAGTGCATGTCAAACAGGCGGCTTGTGTCTAGGCCGCCAGTTCTTTTGCCTTTTTTGTCCGTTTGGGAGTTGTACGAATCTTTTCAGTCGGGGTGCTTTCTACCAGGGCCACAAAGTCGGCCGGGTCGCCTGGTCGCAGGCTGGCGTAATGGGAAGAGGCGATCTTTCTGATAATACCATCGCTGAACTGAATGGTTGCCTTCAAGGCAGCCACTTCGGTTATTTTACCAACGCCCCATGCTGTTGCTCCGGGGTGAATGACGACGGCTCCTGTTTTGATAATCATGGTTTCTCCTTGTCTGAACTGTTCAACAGTACGCCGTTGTCGCGCGAATAGATAGGTTTATTACCTTGCAGGTCACTCCTTACCACCCAAGATCCGGGGATTATCCAGAATGGCATTGAATCAACAGCAACGTGCAGAAATTATAACTATCATTATTGAAGAAACCGGTTTGAAGCCGGGCCAGGTCACCAATACCATCAACCTGCTGCAGGAAGGGGCCACGGTCCCGTTCATTGCCCGTTACCGCAAGGAGCAGACCGGCGAGCTGGATGAGGTGCAGATCCGCATTATTGAGGAACGGCTGGCCTATTTCACGGAACTGGAGGCCCGGCGTCAGACTATTCTGGCCTCAATTGAGGAACAGGGCAAGCTGACCCCTGAACTGCAGACACGTATCGAGGCGACCCGCCAGAAGACCGAGCTGGAAGATCTCTATCTGCCATACAAACCCAAACGCCGTACCAAGGCCACCATTGCCAAGGAACGGGGGCTTGAGCCGCTGGCTGATCTGATGGCAGCCCAGGAACTGACCAGCGGCAGCGCGCTGGAGGCAGCAGCTCCGTTTGTTGATCCTGATAAAGAGGTACCCACCCCTGAGGCTGCCCTGGAAGGGGCCGGACATATTCTGGCAGAACGGTTGGCTGATGACGCCGACTGTCGGGCCATGGTGCGCCGCCTGACCTGGGAGCAGGGGGTCATGGCCACCAGGGTTGCAGCGGACAAGAAGGAACAGGTCACCAAGTTTGAGATGTACTATGATTATCAGGAACCGCTGAAGGAGATCCCTTCCCACCGGATGCTGGCCATGCGACGGGGGGAAAAGGAGGAGGTGCTGCGGCTTTCCCTGCAGGCACCCCAGGCTGAGATCATGGCCGGGCTCAAGCATCGTCTGATCAAGGGAGAGAGTGTCTTCAAACCCTGGCTGGAAACAGTGGCTGAAGATGCCTACAAACGTCTGATCGCCACCTCCATTGAGGTTGAACTGCGGCTACAGGCCAAGGATCTGGCTGATGAGGCAGCCATTGCCATCTTTGCAAAAAACCTGAAGAACCTGCTGCTGGCGCCACCTGCCGGGGGCAGGCGGGTACTGGGGATCGATCCCGGTCTGCGGACCGGTTCAAAGCTGGCAGCGGTTGACCAGACCGGCAGGTTTCTGGAACATGTCACCATTTATCCCCACACCGGCGCTGGTCGGGTGGATCAGGCCAGAGCAGACCTGCTGCGGCTGGTGGAGGCCCATGGGATTGAGATGATCGCCATCGGCAACGGCACTGCCGGACGGGAGATGGAGCTGTTCACCAAAGAGACCCTGACCAAGGCTGGCAGGCATCTGCCGGTGGTGATGGTCAGCGAGGCCGGTGCCAGTATCTATTCTGCCTCAGAGATCGCCCGGGAGGAGTTTCCTGAGCTGGACCTGACCGTGCGGGGTGCGATCTCCATTGCCCGCCGTCTGCAGGACCCGCTTGCAGAACTGGTCAAGGTTGATCCCAAGAGCATCGGCGTGGGGCAGTACCAGCACGATGTCAACCAGTCCATGCTGAAGAAGAGTCTGGATGAGGTGGTGGAGTCCGGGGTTAACTACGTGGGGGTGGATCTGAATACCGCCTCTTGGGCGTTATTGTCCTATGTGGCCGGGGTAGGGCCTGCCCTGGGCAAGGCCATTGCCCGCCATCGTGATGAAAACGGCCCGTTCAGTTCCCGCAAAGGTCTGCTGAAGGTCTCCCGTTTTGGTGCCAAGGCCTTTGAACAGGCAGCCGGATTCCTGCGTATCCGTGGCGGAAAACATCCCCTGGATAACTCTGCAGTCCACCCGGAACGCTACCCGCTTGTGGAACAGATGGCCAAGGATCTGGGAGTCTCACTTGAAGAGTTGACCAAAACTCCTGCCTTGGCAGAAAAGATCGACCTGAAGAAGTATGTCAGTGATCAGGTAGGGTTGCCGACCCTGCGGGATATCCTGGAAGAACTGAAAAAGCCGGGCCGTGATCCGCGCCAGCAGTTCCAGACCGCTGACTTCCGGGATGATATCCGCGAGATCAGCGACCTGCAGGAAGGGATGATCCTGCAGGGGGTGGTGACCAACGTGACCGCCTTTGGCGCCTTTGTGGATATCGGGGTGCATCAGGACGGTCTGGTGCATGTCAGCCACCTGGCCAACCGTTTTATCAAGGACCCCAATGATGCGGTACAGGTGGGGCAGGTGGTCAAGGTCAAGGTACTGTCTGCTGATCCGCAGCGCAAGCGGATCGCCCTGTCCATAAAAGAGGCTGAGCCCGGCGGGGCAGCGGTTCGTAAACCAACACCCTCAACTGCCCAGCCAAAACAGGAGGCAAAGAGTACAGCAGGCGGTCTTGATCTCAGCGCCCTGCAAAAGGCCGGGTTCAGGGTGAGACGCTAAGATAAAGTGCATGCTGCAGGAGTAGTAAGAAGGGGGCTTGATAGCCCCCTTTTTTACTTTGTTCTACGTGATGTTGATGTGGGTTTTTTAATAAAATACTGTAAAATGTGCATAAATTTTGCTATAGATATTTGCGTCTTGCAGTATCTGTCTTGCCAATACAATGCATCGGTTGTTTCAGGAGGGGTAGCAATGAGACGATGGTTTCTGGCAGTGTGGGTGATGTTAGTTCTTGCAGCAGTTTTGGGGTCCGGTTCTTCTGTGGCAGCAGAGACCCTTTCCATTACCATTGCCGGTAACGGCAGTGGAACGGTTGAGGTGTCTGATGCGAATAGCAGCAGTTGTAGCAGCGGTACCTGCAACTTGGCCTTTGATCAAGGGACGCAAGTTATACTAAGGGCTCAAATAACCAATGGTTCTGTGTTTGAGGGTTGGTCCGGAGCCTGCAGCGGAAAAAACGTTAACTGTATTGTTACCATGGATACAGCTAAAACAGTTACTGCCACTTTTGAAGGGATACCGCCGGTGACGCATGTTACCCCCTGGATGGGCAGCTACCCTTCAGGCCAGCAGGTGAGCCTTAGTTGTGCTGATGTGTCCGGTTGTACCGGAACCAGTTACTGTTTTGGCGCTGATTGTACCCCTGCTACTTCCTACAACGGTCCGATTACCTTGACTGAGAGCGGGATGCTACGCTTTCGTTCCACTGATAACCAGAATGCAGTGGAGCCGATCCGCACCCATCAGTATACCGTGGACAGCTCATTAAGCTACCGCTTTGACCGGCTTTGGCCCCAGCCGGTCCAACCCTGGTTTTTTTACTATCCAGAGGCGGTTGCCATGGATGCGGATAAGAACCTTTATGTGGCTGACACAGAAAATTTCCGTATCCTTAAATTTGATTATCGCGGTAACTTCATTACCCAATGGGACGGTTACGACAGCACGAACAGTCGGCTCTACTATCCCAGAGGCATTGCGGTTGACAGCAGCGGTAATGTCTATGTTGCGGATGCGAATAATCACCGTATCAGGAAATTTGATGCCAACGGCAATCACCTGCTGATGTTTGGAACATTTGGAGACGGAGACGGGCAGTTTCAATTTCCTTATGGAATAGCGGTAGACAGTAGTGGAAATGTGTATGTTACCGATAAAAATAACAACCGTATTCAAAAGTTTGATGCCATGGGTGCCTTTTTGGGGAAGTTTGGTGGATCAGGAACCGGTAACGGCCAGTTTAACGGTCCCAATGGCATCAGTATTGCCAGCGACGGTTCTATTTATGTTGCTGATACCGGTAATCATCGGATTCAAAAGTTCAGCACCAGCGGCAATGAGGTATCTTATGTTTCACAATGGGGAAGCCTTGGAACCGGGACTGGCCAGTTTCAATCCCCGCGACAGGTCTTGGTTGCCGGCAGCACGATCTATGTTGTTGACACTTATAACCATCGCATTCAGACCTTTCTTTCCAGTGGTACCTATACAGGAAAATGGGGGTCCCAGGGACGTGGGGCAGACCAGTTCAGTTATCCAAAGGGACTTGTTGCGGATAACAACGGCTACCTCTATGTTGCCGATACCTACAATCAACGGATTAAGAAGATGACCACCATGGGTACCTCGCCCACTCTGTGGGGGGGGTACAGCGATGATACCGGGAAGTTTGTAACTCCCCGGGGGATTGCAAAAGACAGCAGCGGTAACCTGTATGTGGCTGATAC
>DAIQQT010000264.1:0-4599 GCA_036786685.1 Trichlorobacter sp. | reverse complement strand
TCACCTGAATAAATTTATGTAAGAAAGTCATTTAATCTAGATGTTAAAATTCCAAGTCTATTTATTTCACATTCCCATATGACCAAGACGTCCCACCCCATTGCGCGCAGTTTCTTCTGGTTCTCAACATCACGTAGAGCATTCTTTACTATTTTTTCTTTCCAATAATCAGGTCTGGTCTTAGGAATAGTGTAACGCTTGCAACCAGAATGTCCATGCCAGAAACACCCATGGACAAATACTACTTTTTTCCTTTTAGTAAACACAATATCAGGGCACCCAGGAAGCGCCTTCCAATGAATCCTAAATCTATATCCCATACGGTGCAAAAGCGAGCGCACTGATTTTTCAGGTTTCGTATCCTTGCTTCGAATACGAGACATTATCTCACTGCGCATTTCTGGCGAAAATATATCAACCATATGCATACCAATTTAAAACTACCTGATTAGCGTAATTCTTCCGCCAGCAGTTCTCCCCCCTTTGCAAAGGGGGTAAGGGGGGATTCCAAGGCTGCAATCAAAGGTACCCCCCCAGCTCCCCCTTTATAAAAGGGGGGGCTGGAGATGCGGAAGATGAGCACTAATCAGGTAAAACTATAAAGAAACTACTCGACTAATGATGTATAGATATTCTTAAAAATGTAACAATTTGCGAACTTAGACGATAAATGGCCCTTGTGTAATTACGCTTCAAATTAGAATACTGCAAACCAAGAAAGCATGTAACAACAATATCACCTGCAAAATCATCAAATTGCTTAATTGCAGGCGGACTGATTATAGATATTATCTCCTCAATAATATTCCAATTTTTCAACAAGAAATTCGGCTTTACAGCAACACAAAGCGGTGAAAATCTGGACGCTCTATTCGTTTCTGAAAACAAGAGATAAACTATTACATTTCCACTTGTTAAGGCAGCAACTTTGATGTTTGAAAAAATAGGCAAACGTTTTCTGAGTGCTTGATCCCATGCCCCGCCGTTATGTCGCCAAATTGCATCAGCAAAACATGAAAGAAGCGCTTCTTCTTCGTCAAACGCAACTTCTATCAGTTCAACCTTATCAAACCGACTAGATTTATCAAGTTCGGCTACCAGATCGTGCATCAGTTGGGCCGGAGCTATATCCACTCTCTCATGCTTAGCCCTTCTCACCAAATCAACAGGCCGGATATGCTGCTGACTACCATCAGCTCCGACTGAAGATGCATTTACTGGTTTGCCCGGTAAACGCAGAAGTTTCACTGCCAAACTATTTGTATTTTCCGACCTGCATACCGATTTTTTCTTTAAATCGGGAAACTGCGGCGTCTTTTCAAGTTCTACCTCCGTGGTAGCCAGCCCTTTAGATGGATCTCCCTGAACACACTCCTTACTCGTGCGCTTAGCTATCTGAGGTTTATTGTCCTCCTGCGCCGCCCCCTTATCCCGATTAGCGTCACCTGCGCCACTCTTACGAGCAGTACCAGCCATCAGGTATTCCAAACCACGAAATGGAAAGTGGTGTGAGCAGCTTAATAACTTAAACACCAGAAACGTGTTAGCAGCCTTGTTACCAAATGGGAGCCAGACTCCTGATGCCTTCAGCGTGGTTAGCCCAGCAAACGGGAAATGTCCCTTGGGATAAAGGGCCTGACCATAGACCTTTGCTGCTGACAATGAATTTCCAACCAGTTGAGCTGCGTTCCAGGCGTAAGGATTAAAGGCAATTCTCGCTACGTCACTTGCTGACCACCCGGATATGCCCAGAGCCAAATTGATTTTTGCCTTTTTATGGCCATCACCGCGTTGAGCATCTATCCACAGCATGCCTGGCATTAGAGGGAAATGGAATAATGCATGAATAAGCCCGCTGGAACTGCCAAAGTAAAAACGTATCAGCTCCACAGCAGGAATGATCAACCGCTTACCATCATCCAGATTAACTAGGGCACAGAAAGAACCGGTATGGAAGGTATGGCATGGATGTAAGATCAAAGGCAGGTAAAACACGTCACGGTGGCCGACCTTTGTACTCACCCCGGCCTTGATTATGCTGGTGGTTTCCTGGCAAACCGAAACATCCTTGAAGCATTCCTTACAGTAATCCGGAGAGGCGATTAATTCACCGTTACGCCATATATCGCCGATCTTCAATTTCCCCAGATAGCCAACCGGTGCGTAAACCTGCTGCTGTTTTGTCCATGATATTTCACGAACACCTGCAGCATCAAAATTAGCATCCGGCAATGGAGAAAGTGCGACTCGAATGGAGGGAGTAGAACGACGGACAAACTGGCTTGGATAACTGATGTCACCAAACCAGTCTATCCGCCAATACTGATCATCTTGCGGAAAGAAGAGTAGCTTAATGGCTTTTTGAACCACGAACGCTCCAAAAGTCTAACCAACTTGTAGATATTATCTAATTATCTTGTAGACAGTCTAATTATCTTCGAGAAATCTCAGAAACGCTAAAATGGTTCGTTACGCGTAATTTGCTGCATGATACGAGCTTCTGACATAGGGACCGCTCTCCACATGCCTGAACCCCAGTGCCAACGCCTCATCCCGCAGCTGGTCAAACTGCTGGGGCGGAATATAGGCCACCACCGGCTGATGCCGTTTGCTGGGGGCCAGATACTGACCCAGGCTTAAGAAGCTGCAGCCGACCCTGCGCAGATCCTGCATCACCGCCCGCACTTCAACCAGCTCTTCACCCAGCCCCAGCATGATGCCTGATTTGGTGGGGATGGATGGCGCACGCAGCGTAGCTTCCTGCAGCAGGTCAAGGGAGCGTTGATAATCTGCCCCTTTACGTACTTCATACAGCCGCGGCACGGTTTCAAGGTTGTGGGCCAGGATGGTCGGTTGTGCTGCCAGCACCGTTGCAAGAGCAGCATGGTCACCGCCAAAGTCAGGCACCAGCAGTTCCACTGCGGTGACAGGTGAGACCTTCCGCACCGCTGCCACGGTTGCTGCATAGTGGGCAGCACCACCATCAACAAGGTCATCCCGGGTGGGGCTGGTGATCACCACATGGGAAAGCTTCAGGCGCAGCACCGCCTCTGCCAGGCGGCGCGGTTCATCAGCATCCGGTGCCCGGGGCGCGGGTGCCTTATCCACATTACAGAAGCTGCACTGACGGGTACAATCCCTGCCCAGGATCAGAAACGTGGCCTGGCCGCAGCCGAAACACTCGGATATGTTAGGACACAATGCCTGCTGGCAGACCGTATTCAGCTTCAGTTCAGACAGCAGCCCCCGCATGGCAGCCTGCTCTCCCTGCGGTACCTTTTTGCGCAGCCATTCCGGCTTGCGTTGAATTTTCATGGTTCTTCACCTTCCAGGTTCCAGCAATCATCATTGTATTTTTCAGTCATCAACCGTTCAGCCAAGGTCTGTTCCTGCTCTGTCAATCCGCCAGGCTGCAGCTCTGCCCCCAACTGCCCTGCAAACTGCTGCAACAGGGTCTGCTTCAACCGGTCACAAGCAACCGTAATCCCCTCATCAACCAGACAGGTGGTGGCCTGCTCAAGCCCCTGCGGCTTGATCTTCAGGTACTGCAGCCCCTGCCCCACCCGGTTCTGCAGCGGGATCGAGCCATGCTGAAAGATGATCTCCCGCGAGCGACGCTGGGCATTGCCACCGATCTTGCGGCCCTGCAGCATGATATCGTAACTTTCCTTGCCGGCAAAACAGAGCGGCGTGCGCTGCCCCAGCCTGCTGCCTGCCGGGGCCAGATCAACGGCATAGTCAGCCTGCAGCCCCAGGTCATGGTAAAAGCCCAGCAGAAAAGCGGTCAACACCCGGAAGGAATCCTTCACCGAAGCAGCCGGCGGGATCTGCGAGGGCGTACAGACCAGGCTGTAGGTCAGCTCATCAGCATGCCAGATCGCCCCGCCACCGGTAATCCTGCGTACAACCGTCAGGTTATCAGCCTTGCAGCGGGCCAGATCAAGGTCATCCCCGGCCTTTTGAAACCGCCCCAGCGACAGTGCAGGCGGCTGCCAGCCGTACAGCCGCAGCACCGGCCGGGATACAGCCGGATCAAAACAACGAAAAAGCGCCTCATCAATCGCCATGTTCTCCCTGCCGCAACAGGGACCGGTATCAATGACCCGCCAGAGTACACCATGTTCAGCTTGTCTGTGCATCTAATCCTGTCCAGTCCTTAGGTCTGTTACAAATCCAGCGGGCTCTTCGGTTCCTGAATGGTCCGAACCGGTACACAGTGGGTGTATATCATGGTGGTCTTTAGACTGGAATGCCCTAACAATTTCTGGATCGTGCGAATATCGTAATTGGCCTGCAACAGATGGGTGGCGAAGGAGTGACGAAAGGTGTGGGAGGTGACCCGCTTGGGGATCTTTGCCTTCCGCACTGCCGGATACAGCAGCATGATACGTACTCCTGACCATAAAATCAAAGTGCCATTTCAATCGGCATCATACCACAACAATATCGGCAAGGCATCTCGTACAACGGTTGTTTTTACGAAAATTGCTGTTATAAGCAATGCAATTGCATCCGACAAGGTACCCCCAATGAAAACCCGCGCCAAACTGTTGCCTGGACAAAAAGGTACAAAATCATTGCAGAAACAATACGGAGATG
>DAIQQT010000263.1:0-4608 GCA_036786685.1 Trichlorobacter sp. | reverse complement strand
TCATGAAGGCGCTGGGGGAAGTGGAAAATTTACGGATACGCAGCTGGCGGTCCAGAAAGAGCGTCCCTACCTCGGTACTGGCCAGCAAATTATCGTGATCGCGGTTCAGATGTACCAGTTCTTCATTACGCCGCTCCAGCTCGGCATTGACGGTATAGAGATCTTCGTTGACCGATTTCAGCTCTTCATTGGTGCTCTGCAGCTCTTCGTTGGAGGAGATCAACTCTTCATTGGCCAGATCCAGCTTTTCATTACTGGCCTGCAGTTCTTCAATGGTCAGCTGCAGGGAGTGGCGGGTGGAATGCAGCTCCTGTTCAAGGTCTGACAGACGGTGGTGGGTGGCTGAATCGGCAGCATCATGGTGACAACTGGCAAGATCACGTTCCTGGGTCGGCTGCCAGCCTGAAGGGGCCAGGGTGACATGGAAATGGATCTCACTGCTGCGATCATCCCGCAGGCAGCTGACCGCGAGATCAACGTAGTGGCATTCACCGTCCTCAAACAGAGGGATCCGATCCACCAGAGAACTTTCATGCTGCTGTTCAGCCCGCAGCAGGGCGGTGGAGAGGGCCGGTCGCAGTTCATCACGCAGACTGCCCAGAATATCCCCGGTCAAACGACCGGTAAGGGGGCGCAGATAGCGGGTCAGGTCTCCAAAGATATGCAACACCTGACGGTTGCCGCTCAACAGCATACCGGGCGGCGCAAACCGTTCCAGAATCAGGTCATAGTCATGCAGCAGATGACGATCCAGGGCTATGGCGTTACGGGGCCCCTGATGCAGTGAGGCAATTAGGGGATTGCGGGCCATCCAGGGGATGCCTGGTACGGTGATACTGTCGCGGGGGGTGGCCTGCTTGCGGAACAGCTTGATTCCGGTCTGTACCGCACTGAAGGCATTGGGCAGGTGACTGACCCCTTCACTGGGCCCCAGCAGCAGCAGGCCACCCGGTACCAGCGAAAACTGCAGGGCAGTCAGCACCCGCTGCTGGGCATCAGGTTGCAGATAGATCAGCATATTGCGGCAGACCACCAGATCAATCCGGGTAAACGGAGGATCTGAAAGCAGGTTGTGGTGGGCAAAGACCAGCATACGCCGGATCTGGGGATCAATCCGGTAGCAGGCTTCACCTTCAGATCGGAAGTAGCGTTCAAGAAAGGGGGTTGGCAGACCTGCCAGCAGTTCTCCGCAGTAAATCCCCCGTGAAGCGGTTTCCAGGGCACCTTTATGGACATCGGTGGCAAACACCTTCAGGTCTCCGCCAAACCCCACCTCCTGTGCCACGTCATGCAGCAGCACCGCCAGGGAATAGGCCTCTTCACCGGTTGCACACCCGGCTGACCAGATCCTGAAGCCATCTGCTGCCGGTCGTCCCCGCAACAGCTCCCGCAGCTGTTCCTCAAGCCCACGGAACACCTGTGGATCACGGAAAAACTCGGTGACGCCGATCAGCAGATCCCGCCCCAGGCCCTCCAGCTCATCCTGGTTGGCAGCCAGCAGGGTGGTGTAATCAACCACGTCATCCAGCTGCAGAAGCTCCATCCGACGCATGATGCGACGCCCGATGGTGCCTGGTCGGTAACAGCCAAAATCTATGCCCAGAACGCGACGAAGCAGAGCGGTAACCGGCTGCCAGTCGGTCCCCTGTTCGTCCTCTGGAGTGCATGCAAGCAGTTCAGCCTCAGGCTGTTCCGCAGTTTTCTGATCACTCATACCAGGCTGGTTCCTTTCATGACACTCACCTTTCTCATCTCTGCCAGCAACTGAGCCATCTGCACCGGCTTACTGATGTAACCGTCAAAACCTGTTTCCAGCAGTTTTTCCTTGTCTCCGGCCAGTGCGTGGGCGGTCAGGGCAATGGTCGGCAGATGGTCTCCAGTGACCTGCTCGCTCTGACGCAGGCGGGCCAGCACCTCTTCCCCCCCCATGCCGGGCATCTGAATATCCAGCAGCATCAGGTCATAGCATTCCCGCTCCAGCAGCTCCAGCGCCATCAGGCCATCAGCTGCCGGGACAATCCGGTGCCCCTGACGCTCCAGCAGACGCTGCACAAAGGTGCGATTCACCTCCTGGTCTTCAACCAGCAGGACTTGTAACGGTTCAAGCGGCGCCAGGGATAGCGACTCGGCCTCAGCAGCATCTGTTTCCTGAACGCCAGTATAATGGGCAAAGGGCAGTTCCACCAGAAAACGGCTGCCCTGCCCAAGGCTGCTTTCAACACGAATGCGCCCCCCCATCAGTTCTGACAAACGGCGGCAGATGGCCAGTCCCAGACCACTGCCGCCGTGAATCCTGGAGGTGGAGGCATCAGCCTGGGTAAAGGGGTTAAAGACCTTCTGCAGCGTTTCTGCTGACATACCGATACCGCTGTCAATTACCTCAAAGCAGTAGCGTCCCCCCTGGGGTGCATCCTGCAGCAGGCTGACCTGCAGGCTGACACCACCGACAGCGGTAAATTTAACCGCATTCCCGACCAGATTGATCAGCACCTGCTTGAGCCGCAGCGGATCGCCGATCAGGGCCGTGGGCAGCTGGTCCGGCAGCTGCAGCTGCAGATTGATCCCCTTCTCCGCTGCCGTTTTTTCGTACAGGGCGATCACTTCCTGCAGCAGCTTAGCCAGACTGAACACGGTCTGCTGAATTGCCAGACTGCCGGCCTCAATCCGTGAGATATCAAGAATGTCGTTAATCAATGCCAGAAGGCTACGGGCAGAGCTATCCAGCATATCCATGTAGCCGGCCTGTTCCTCGGTCAGCTCGGTAGTCCGCAGCAGCTGACTCAAGCCCATAATGCCGTTCAGCGGGGTGCGTACCTCATGGCTCATGTTGGCCAGAAATTCGTTCTTGGCAATGGTGGCAGCCTGGGCCATGTCTCTTGCATGCTGCAATTTCTGCGTAACAAGCTTGCGTTCCGTAATATCTCGAACCACCGCCAACAGACGCTGACGCCCGTTAATCTCAGTAGCTCGCAGGCTGACCTCTACCCAGAACGTCGTACCGTCAGGCCGCACGCAAAACCATTCGTACAACTGAGGAATCCCCTCTGAAGCGGCCTGCATCAGCTGATGAGCCTGTTCAGCCCCGTAACCTGGATATTCTGCCGGTGTCAACTGTAACGGACTTGCCCCGATCAATTCCTCACGGGGACGGCTGAAGATCTGCTGGGCCTGCTTGTTGCAGTCGATAATAATGCCGAGGGCAGGATCGAGAATGAAAATGGCATCGTAGGTGGCATTGAAGATGGTCCGATAGGCGTTTTCTGCCGCCTGCAGGGCAAGGGCATCTTCCCGGGCCGTGGTAATATCACGGGCTGAGCCGTACAACAGCAGATATTCGGGATTGACAGGGTCCTGCACGCAGCGGCTGTGTTCGCGAATCCAGCGGATCTGCTGATCCTTGCGAACGATACGGAATTCAGTACGGATCTCATCACCTGCTGCCATATTCGACAGTCCGGCGGCGATCCGTTCGCGGTCTTCAGGGTGTACCAGCGGCAACCAGCAGCCGATCTGATACAGCTCTTCTTCCGTGTATCCTGCAATCCGCTCAAACTGTCCTCCGACCCATTGCACCCGGTACGGCCCGTTGGCGTCGCGTCTGCAGACATGGCAAAAATCAGAGGTCAGCTCAGTAAAGGCCTGATAGCGCTGTTCCGATGCCAGCAGTTGCTGTTCCAGTAGCAGGCGATCTGCTGCGGAGGTCATCTGAGTTTCTCCCTACTGATCTGCTCCAGCACCCGTGCCATCTCTTCAAACAGCTTGCTGACCTGTAGCGGTTTGGCAAGATAGCCGTCAAAACCTGCGTTCAACAGCCGTTCCCGATCCCCCACAATGGCATGAGCCGTCAGGGCGATGATCGGGGTATGGCGCCGGATGGTATCTTCTGCCGCCCGAATCACCGCCAGCGCCTTGAGACCATCCATGACCGGCATCTGGATATCCATCAGCAGCAGATCAATCGACTCATCCTGCCAGAGAACGACCGCTTCCTGCCCGTTATTGGCCAGCAGCGGCGTGTGCCCCTGTTTCCGCAGGATTTCCGCCACAAAGCGCTGGTTAACCGGCTGATCCTCTGCCACCAGGATCCTGAGCGGTTGATCAAGGGTGATCAAAGGTGCTGTTTCCGGTGCTGCCGCCTGAAGTTCAGCACGTTTCAGCGGTACCGAGAAGCTGAAGGTACTGCCCTGCCCCGGACTGCTGACCAGACTGATACTGCCGTTCATCAGTTCAACCAGCTGCTTGCAGATTGCCAACCCCAGGCCGGTACCACCGTACTTGCGGGTAGTGGAGCTGTCAGCCTGAATAAACGGTTCAAAGACCGCCTGCTGGGTGGCTGTATCCATTCCGATGCCGGAATCCCTGACTTCAACCTGGAACAGCACGGTCGCGTCATCAACCGCCCTGGCTGAAGACTGTACCGCGACCTCGCCCCCTACGGTAAACTTGATGGCATTATTCACCAGATTGGTTACAACCTGGGCCAGGCGGTGGGGATCACCGGTCAATGCCGCCGGCAGGCTGTCACTACAGGCCAGGGTAAGCTGCAGTCCTTTGGCCTGTGCCCGCAGACGCATCACCCGCAGGGTATCGTTCAGGAGTGCGCAGGGT
>DAIQQT010000262.1:0-4635 GCA_036786685.1 Trichlorobacter sp. | reverse complement strand
ACCGGCGTAACTATGCAGGAGTTTGTCGCCAGCCTGAAGCACCTGGATGGTCCCAAAGTTGGTCAACCGCTGGCACGTTCCACCATGGTCAACATCCTGCAGATTTTCAGGACCATCTGGGAGGATGCGGTGATTGAACACCGCTGGCTTATCTTTGATCCGTTGAAAGGGCTGAAGAAACACCTGCCCAAAAAGGGCAAGAAGAAGGTGCAGGTGTTCCGGTTCGAGGAGTGGCAACAGTTACTGGCGGCGATGGACGAGTTCTACCATCCGGTAGCAACATTGATGGTGATGACCGGCATGATTGCATCCGAGATTGCAGCCATCAAGCAGCAGCATATCCGTGACGGGTACCTGTATATTGAAGAGTCCATTGTCAGAGATACCGAAAAGGATACCCTCAAGAACGGCTACCGGGAACGCCGGATTCCGATCACCGCTGCAATTGCCCTGGTTCTTGAGCAGGCTAAACAACAGACACAAGGTGAGTACCTGTTTACCATGAAAGATGGGCAAACATTTACTGCTGAACTTTTTCAGCGGCGAGTCTGGACCAAGGCGATGAAGCAGTCGGGTGTTCTGTATCGCAAACCCTATAGTACCAGGCACACCTTTGCTGCCTGGGCTTTGGCTATCAGGCTTGACCAGAACCGGTTGGTGGGCTTGATGGGGCATGCCTCAAAGCAGATGGTTTACGAGGTCTACGGCCAGTACGTTGAGGGGCTGGAAAAAGACCGCATGGCAATTCTGCGGTACTTTGGCAGGGACTTTCTGAAGGGGCGGGGGTAAGAGGCGGAAAAACTAAAGCCCCGGCCGCATGCGAAAGTTCCTGCGAAAGCCGGGGCTTTATGCCCATAACCGATTGATTCGGTTGATATTTATTGGAGCGGGAAACGGGATTCGAACCCGCGGCCTTCAGCTTGGGAAGCTGACACTCTACCACTGAGTTATTCCCGCTCAATGGAGCACCTTTTATAGCGAAAGGTGCTCCGCCTTGTCAATCTCTAGTTAGGCACACTCTGAATAGCCGCAGACATGGCAGACCATGCAGCCGCCTTCGTGCTCTACAATACCGCCGCACTCAGGGCAGGCGCCACGCTCATGCTGGGCCGCTTCCGCGTTCAGGTCGTAGCCGTTTTCAAGCATGTGAGCCTGAATTGCCTTGGCCACGGCGTCGGCGCAGGAGAGTACCCGGTTTTCGCCATAGCCGGAAGGGCAGTGGCAGGAGATGCCCAGCAGTTGCTTGATGACCTGGCGGGCCTGGATGCCGCTGCGCCATGCCAGGGAGACCATCCGTCCGATCGCCTCTGATTGTGAAGCGGCGCAACCACCGGCTTTACCCATGGTGGTGAACAGTTCAAACAGGCCGTTCTTGTCTTCGTTGACGGTGATGTAGAGCGGGCCGCAGCCGGTCTGCATCTGGTAGGTCCAGCCTTTAAGGGCCTTGGGACGTTCACGCTTGATGGCGTGTTTGTCATCTTCGGTTCCAATAGCAGCAACGGCGGCTTTTTCTTCTTTCCTGGTGGTGGAGAGAACCTGCTCGTCGCGGGAGCCGTCACGGTAGATGGTTACCCCTTTGCAGCCGGTCTTGTAGGCCAGCATGTAGACGTTTTCAACATCTTCAATGGTGGCGGTATTGGGGAAGTTGACGGTCTTGGAGACGGCGTTGTCAGTGTGGTACTGGAAGGCTGCCTGCATCTGGATATGGTCTTCCGGCGTGATGTCATGGGCCGTGACAAAGACCCGGCGGACGTCGGCAGGAACCTCGTCCAGATCATGTACGCTGCCATGCTCGGCAATCTTCTCCATCAGCTCTGCTGAATAGAAACCGCGTTCTTTGGCCAGTTGTTCAAAGGTGGGGTTGACCTCCACCAGTTTGGTGCCGTCCATGACGTTCTTGACGTAGGAGATGGCAAAGAGCGGCTCTACGCCGGAAGAGGCGTTGGCGATCATGGAGATGGTGCCGGTGGGGGCGATGGTGGTGACGGTGGCGTTCCGCTGCGGCAGGGCACCTTTTTTGTCAAAGGTTGAGCCGGTAAAGTTGGGGAACGAACCGCGCTTCTGGCCCAGTTCACGCGAGGCGGCATGGCCTTCATCATTGATGAACTGCATGACCTTCTTGCCCAGTTTTACCGCTTCGTCTGAATTGTAAGGTATACCCAGCAGGATCAGCATGTCTGCCCAGCCCATGACCCCCAGACCGATCTTGCGGTTTGAGTGGGTCATGTCGTGGATCTGCTGCAGCGGGTATTTGTTGGCCTCGATCACGTTGTCCAGGAAGTGGACCGCGTCATGGATGACCCCTTTCAGGCGGCTCCAGTCAATCGCCCCTTCGCTGACAAACCGTCCCAGGTTGATGGAACCCAGGTTGCAGGATTCATAGGGCAGCAGCGGCTGCTCACCGCAGGGGTTGGTTGATTCGATCTCGCCGACATGGGGAGTCGGGTTATCACGGTTCAGACGATCAAGGAAGATGATGCCCGGTTCGCCGTTTTCCCAGGCCTGGTTGACGATCCGCTGGAATACCTTACGGGCATTCAGGGTACCCATCTTGCTTTTGTCACGGGGGTTGAGCAGATCGTACTCTTCGTCACGCTCAACCGCTTCCATGAATTTTTCTGTCAGGCCGACCGAGATGTTGAAGTTGTTAAACAGCTTCTGATCAGCCTTGCACATGATGAAATCCATGATGTTGGGGTGATCAACCCGCAGGATACCCATATTGGCGCCACGACGGGTGCCGCCCTGTTTGATGGTTTCAGTGGCAGTGTCAAAGACCCGCATAAAGGAGATCGGGCCGCTGGAGACACCGGTGGTGGTCTTGACCAGATCGTTGGCCGGACGCAGACGGGAGAAGGAGAAACCGGTGCCGCCGCCTGATTTGTGGATCATGGCGGTGAACTTGACCGCATCAAAGATCTCTTCAATTGAGTCGCCCACCGGAAGCACGAAGCAGGCCGAAAGCTGGCCCAGTTCACGGCCTGCATTCATCAGGGTGGGGGAATTGGGCAGAAAATCAAAGCTGACAATCATTTCGTAGAAGCGATCCGCAAGTTTTTTGACATCAGCCTTTTTATCAAACTTCCTGTCCGGCTCGGCAATGGTCTCTGCAACCCTGCGGAACATATCAGCAGGGGTCTCAAGCGGTTTGCCGCTGGTATCCCGTTTAAGATAACGTTTCTCGAGGACGGTAAGGGCGTTGGGGGTGAGCGCAGGTTGACCGGCAGTGGACGCTTGTGCGGACATGGTTGTGTTCTCCTTGTCAGGTGGTTCCTATATGTTGTAACGTGGTGCAGGGAAGTGCTGATGAAGTAATGCTGGTTGATACGGGCTGATCACAACATTTTGTGCTGACGGGTGGATAGAACCACAACATGTATGTGCTGTCAACAGCAAATGTTAAGATATGGTTGGCAGGAACCGCAAAGTTTTTGAATACAGGAAGCTTTTTAAAAATTTACTCTCCCTGGATACTGTGCTATGAACTTTATCTGTATATTCAATAATTTGAATGTTTGGTTGCCCAGGATATTTCTTGTGAAAAATACTCGATTTTTCGCTGAGTTTACTGTCCGTTGTCTGTTGCTAGGCTGTCTGGTCATGACGCAGACCGGCTGCCAGCAACTGTTCCATGGCCAGGATGCCCCCTTAAAGGGGCAGACGGTAACGGTCTCCATGACGGTTCCACAACCGCCGCCACCTGCTGCCAAGCCGCTGCAGCAGGGAACTGAACAGCCAGAACTGCAGAAAAATCCCCAGAAGCCTCTTGATCGTCGCCTGCTGCCGACTGAGGCATCGCTCCAGAACGATCCGCTGTCGATCAAAAGTCAGTCGGATCTTCCTGAAGCGCGTCAACCAAAACCGGTCCGCACGGTGATTGACAAGGCCGGTACCGTGCTGGTCAATAAGACGGTTGCTGAAGATATGGTGCTGCGTGGCACGATCCTGATCAAAGGGGCGTTGGTGGTCGCTCCCCAGGCAACCCTGCGGATTGATCCCGGAACCCGGATTCTGTTTGCTTCTGCTCCCGGATCTGCAGAGCTTGCACGTCTGGTGGTGCAGGGAAGGATTGTGGCCAGCGGTACGGTGCAGCAACCGGTTATCTTCGCACCTGCCTTGAATCAGCCCCTTGCCGGTGACTGGGGGGGAGTGGTGCTGTTAAACAGTGAAAAGAAGAACAGCTTTGACCATTGCCGTATTGAAGGGGCCCAGACCGGTATTGAAGCCCATTTTTCACGTTTTAGCGGACGTGGTGTGATGATTACCAAATCCCGGACCGGTATGGCCCTGTATGATTCCGAGGCCGGTTTGCAGGGCTGCACCATCAGCCGCTGTGACAGGGGCGGCAGGCTCGCAGACAGCGAGCTTGACCTGCGGGATAGTACACTGCAGGAGAATCGCCAGGGGCTGGATGCACAGCGTTCTTCTTTTACCCTCTCCGGCGTCAAGGTGCTGAGCAACTCCCAGGAAGGGGTTAGCGCGGACCAGTGCCGTTTCCGCCTGACCAGTAGCCAGTTTGTAGAGAACCGGAGCGGGCTCAGGTTAACCGGTGGCGATGGCCAGCTTTTTCTCTGCCGCTTCTCCCAGAACCGTGAAAGCGGTGCTGAGCTGGTGGGGGTGCGGGTCAGAATCAAC
>DAIQQT010000261.1:0-4654 GCA_036786685.1 Trichlorobacter sp. | reverse complement strand
TGCTCACGATAGGACGGATGCGGTTCACGGCTGAACGGCAAGGCGTAGACCGCATCAAGCTCTGCGGTTGACAGAGGCAGCGCCGGCGGATTACAGACCACAAAACGTTCAGCATGGGCCTGCGCCAAAGCCTTGCCACAGTAAGGATTCTGTTCGCGCTCTGATTGACGAAACGCTTCCAGATAGGCCTCTTTTGAACTGGCAGCCTGCTCGAAGGAGGGAAGACCAATAGAATCGCCAGGCAGTTGCTTGGCAGTATAGACAGTGCCCCGCAGATCACGTATCTTTTCAAGCGGCTCCCCTGCTTTCATCCGCTTGGCAAGCTCAAGCAACGGCTGTTCTGCCATGCCGTACACCAGCAGATCTGCCTTGGCATCCAGCAGAATAGAGCGCCGCACCTTGTCATCCCAATAATCATAATGAGCAAGACGACGTAACGATGCCTCTATGCCGCCCAGCACCACCGGTACATCCCGGTATGCCTCCTTGAGTCGGGAGGTATAGCTGAGTGACGCACGGTTGGGGCGAGCACCATACTTGCCGCCGGGGGTATAGGCATCATCATGACGCAACTTCTTACGCGGCGTATAATGGGCCACCATTGAATCCATGGCACCGGCAGAGACCCCAAAGAACAGACGAGGACGCCCCAGAACCATAAAGGAATCTTTGGAGCGCCAATCAGGCTGGGCAATGATACCGACCCTGAAACCATGGGACTCCAACCAACGCCCTAAAAGAGGCACCCCAAAGGCCGGGTGGTCAATATAGGCATCACCGGTCACCAGAATGATATCCAGCTCATGCCAGCCCCGACCACGGGCTTCATCAAGGCTTGTAGGGAGGTGGCCGCTCAAGGGAAGATCGCAAGCCCTTCCAGACCAGCGGTTTCAGCAAAACCACAGATCAGGTTCATGTTCTGGATCGCCTGGCCGGATGCTCCTTTGACCAGATTATCAATGGCAGAGACCACCACGATCCGGTTGGTACGATTGTCCAGGGTGATGCCAATGTCACAGAAATTTGAGCCCCGTACAAAGGCGGTTGCCGGGAACTGCCCCTTGGTTAACGGACGCACAAATGGTTCGTCCCTGTAGGTGTCAGCATAGAGTGTTACCAGCTCATCAGTCGTCACTGTTCTGGTTGGCGTAGCATAGATCGTGGAAAGTATCCCACGATCCATCGGCACCAGATGCGGCGTAAAGGTAATAGTTACCGGCCTTCCCGCAAGTTCTGACAGCTCCTGCTCAATCTCCGGGGTATGCCGATGTGTTCCACCCACACCGTAGGCCTTGAAGGAGTCGTTGACCTCACAGTAGAGCGAATCCACTTTGGCACTGCGACCGGCACCGCTGGTGCCTGACTTTGAGTCGGCAATGATGGTGGCCGGATCAATCAGTCCGTTTTCCAGCAGCGGCTTGAGACCCAGAATGACGCTGGTGGGGTAGCAGCCGGGGTTGGCTACCAGCCGTGCCTGTTTGATCGTATCCCGCCGCAGTTCTGGCAGGCCAAAGACCGCCTCCGGCAGCAGCTCAGGATTCAGGTGGGGTTCATACCAGGCACCATAGACCGCAGGATCATGCAGACGATAATCAGCTGAAAGATCTACCACCTTCTTGCCTGCTGCCAGAAAGTCAGGCACCACCTTCATGGCTGCCTGATGGGGCAGGGCAGTAAAGATCAGGTCAGCCTTGGCGGTAATGGCTGCCGGGTCCAATGGTTCCAGAATCAGGTCACACCGCCCCCGCAGGGTCGGAAAAATCTCAGAGATCCGTTTACCGGCACTCTGCTCAGAGGTAACACAACTGATCACCACCCCGGGATGACGGTCAAGCAGACGGATCAATTCAAGGCCGGTGTAGCCACTGGCGCCAACAATCGCAACGTTCAGCATGGTACTATTCTCCCTGTTCAGAAACAGACGATGCCTCAACAACGGGCACCGGTTCTATCACATACAGTTCATACAAAAGGGCCAACAGGAGCGGACCAAAGATGGCACCCAGCACCCCGAAGGCTGCCAGACCTCCAAAAGCACCAAGCATGATCGGCAGGATCGGCAGCGTGACCCGGCTGCTCATAAAGATCGGCTTGACCACATTATCCGACATACCTACGGCAAGAAAGCCCCATAGAATAAGAATGACTGCCTGTACTGCTGAGCCCTGCAGGTAGAGATACAGGGCAGCAGGCAGCCAGATCAGTGCGGTACCCACCACTGGAATAAGACCTCCAATGGCGGTTAATACCGCTAGCAACAGCGGAGAGGGAATACCGAACAGTAGATAGGCAGCCCCGGCCAGAATCCCCTGTACCAGACAGGTCAACAAGGTACCAAAGATAAAACCGGACAACACATCCCGTACCACCCTGGACAGTTTTTCCTGCAGGCCACTTTCCATGGGCAACACTCTGTGTAACCAGGCAAGGGCCCGTTCTCCATCAAGATAGACAAAAAACAGAATAAACAGCATGAAGATCATATCCATAAGAAAACTGAACGAGTTTGCAAGGATAGAGGTCAGAAAGCCAAGCAGTTTTGCCAGACCTTCTTTAGAATTAGCCATGACGCTGTCAGTCAGGTTGAAACTGCTGCCACCGATCAACGACTTCAACTTGGTTACATACGGGGCCAGTTGGGGCTGTGCAGACCACTGCTGCAGAAAATGGTCAACGCCACCACCGCCCGCCAGAGAACTGCTTACAAACTGATAAAGCTGAGCGACCTCCTGTGCCAGTACGGAGAGCAGACTGATAACCGGTAGGACAAAGATCAGTATAACGGCACACGTCATCAAGGTCGCTGCCCAGACCTCACGCTGCTTTACCAGCACGAGCAGACGCTGATAGGCGGGAAAGGTAATGATGCCGATGATCAAGGCCCAGGCAATGGGAGATAAAAACGGCAGCAGGATCTTGCCCAGCAGGTAGATACCAAGCAGGATAGCGACAAAGGCAGACAATGTCTTCAGCAGGGTACGGTCCATAATGACCTCTCAGGCAGATGCAATACAAAAGGGGGAAGATCCTTGCGGATCTCCCCCCGTGTAGCACACTTTGCAGTGTATAACCAGTATCCGGATTAGCGCTTGGAGAACTGGAAGCGGGCGCGAGCAGCTTTGCGACCGTACTTCTTCCGCTCCTTGACCCGCGAATCGCGGGTAATGAAACCGGCCTTCTTCAGCTCGGCACGTTGCTCAGGATCAGCCTCCAGCAGCGCCTTGGTGATACCATGCTTGATAGCGCCGGCCTGACCGGAGTCACCACCGCCGCAAACGTTGACAAATACATCGAACTTGCCGACGTTCTCGGTCAGTTCCAGTGGCTGACGAACAACCATTTTGGAGGTCTCACGACCAAAATACTCATCCAGAGTCTTGTTGTTAACAACGATACGACCAGCGCCGGGCTTAAGCCAAACGCGAGCTATTGAACTTTTTCTTTTGCCAGTGCCATAGAAGCTGACTGCTGCCATATCTTTATCTCCTCAAAAAAACGTGTAATCTGTACGGTTACAGGGACAGCTGAGCTGGCTGCTGTGCCTCATGGGGATGACTGCTGCCGGTGTATACCTTCAGCTTCTTCAGCATGTGGCGTGACAGCTTGTTCTTGGGCAGCATACCCTTGACAGCCTTGCGGATCAACTCTTCAGGCTTTTTAACCAGCATTTCACCTGCAGTAGTAGACTTGATACCGCCAGGGAAGCCGGAGTGGCTGTAATAGACCTTGTCGGCAACTTTATTACCGGTCAGAGCGATCTTATCGGCATTCAGCACCACCACAAAATCACCGGTGTCTACGCTGGGGGTATAAATCGCCTTGTGCTTACCACGCAGTACGTTAGCAATCTGGGTAGCCAGGCGCCCCAGAACAACATTTTCAGCATCAACCACAAACCACTGGTGGTTAACGGTTTCTTTTTTAGCAACTTCTGTTCTCATTACGAACCTCACACACGGTCTCGATAAGCTTTACAGCCGGGTCGAGCGCCGCCTTAGTTTTACGAAGAGGTGTACCATACGTGACCACTAAAACAGTGTCAAGCAAAAAATATATCCTGTATCCCGAACGCAGTTGCCAGGAAAGGGGGTTCTGTGCTACAGAGACAGAACTTTTACCGCCGTTTTTGCAAGGAATCAACCATGAGTATCAATCAGCAAGAGATAGAACATGTGGCAAAACTTGCCCGGCTTTCACTGCGAGATGATGAAAAGCAGCTCTTCACCGGCCAGATGGAGGCAATTCTGGCCTATGTAGAGACATTGAACGAGCTGAATACCGATGGCATTAGCCCCACCTCCCACGCGGTACCGATGGAGAATGCCTTCCGTCCCGACTGCGTGGCCCCGTCCATTGGACATGATCGCGCCCTGACCAATGCCCCTGATAAAAACGAGACCTACTTCCGGGTTCCCCCGGTTATAGAATAAAAACGAGAATACGCTATGGAACTCTACGAACAGACCATCCATGACCTTCAGGGCCAGCTACAGGCACGCCAGGTCTCCTCGGTTGAGATCACCAATTCTTTTTTAAGCCGGATTGAATCTACCGACCCGTCCATTAATGCCTTTATCACTGTCACCAAAGAACAGGCACTGCTTGATGCAGCGGTAGCAGACCAGCGGATTGCAAGTGGTAACTGCGCCCCCCT
>DAIQQT010000260.1:0-4658 GCA_036786685.1 Trichlorobacter sp. | reverse complement strand
ACCAACTTGAACAGGAAACCTTAGGCTGGTTGGCCGAAGTCGGCTACAGCCAGTGCTACGGCCTGGAGATTGCGCCGGACGGCCCAACACCGGAGCGTAGCAGTTACAGCCAGGTGCTGCTGGTGGGACGGCTGCGGGAGGCGATTGATCGGCTGAATCCTCATGTGCCTGCTGTGGCTCGTATTGATGCCCTGCAGCAGGTGTTGAATCTGGATACGCCGGTGCTACTGGCGGCCAATCGGGTCTTTCATCAACTGCTGGTTAACGGTGTGCCAGTTCAGTATCAGCAGGATGGCGAGACACGCGGCGACTTTGTACGCCTGATTGACTTTAACGATATATCTGCCAACCAGTGGCTGGCGGTGAACCAGTTTTCCATCAAAGGCCCTAAATTCACCCGTCGCCCGGATATTATCCTGTTTGTCAATGGCCTGCCGTTGGTGCTGATGGAGCTGAAGAATCCTGCCGACGAAAAGGCGGACATCTGGAAGGCCTTTGATCAGATTCAGACCTACAAAGAGCAGATACCGGATGTTTTTCAGTACAACGAGCTATTGCTGATCTCGGACGGCACCGAGGCGCGGCTGGGTTCGCTCTCCGCCAGTATGGAGCGTTTCATGGCTTGGCGTACCATTGACGGCCAGACCCTGGACCCGCTAGGCCAGTTCAATGAGCTTGAAACCATGATTCGAGGCGTGCTGGCCCCGGCTTTCATGCTCGACTTCCTGCGCTTCTTTATCCTGTTTGAGGATGACGGTACCCTGGTCAAGAAGATTGCCGGGTATCATCAGTTCCATGCGGTACGTTCTGCTATTGATCAGGTGATTGCTGCATCCCGTCCGGGTGGTACCAGGAAGGGTGGTGTTGTCTGGCATACCCAGGGATCAGGCAAGAGCATCACCATGACCTGCTTTGCAGCACGGGTGATGCGTGAGACAGAGATGGAGAACCCGACCATTGTGGTGATTACCGACCGCAACGATCTGGACGGCCAACTGTTCGGCGTGTTCTCGCTATCACAAGAACTGCTGCGGGAGCAGCCGGTGCAGGGGGAAACACGGCAGGATCTGCGGGCAAAGCTGGCTAATCGGCCATCAGGTGGCATCATCTTTGCCACTATCCAGAAGTTTATGCCGGGGGAGGATGAGGATAGCTTCCCTGTTCTGTCCGACCGAGACAACATTGTGGTGATTGCCGATGAGGCCCACCGCACCCAGTACGGCTTTGAAGCAAAATTCAAGGGTGATGCCAAGGGGTATCAGGTGGGCTATGCCCAGCATCTGCGCGATGCGCTGCCTAATGCAACCTTTGTGGCCTTTACCGGCACGCCGGTGGCATCGGAAGACCGCGACACCCGTGCGGTGTTCGGCGATTACATCAGCATCTACGACATGCAGCAGGCCCGTGATGACGGGGCAACCGTGGCCATCTATTTTGAATCACGGCTGGCCAAGCTGGGCTTGAAGGAAGATCTGCTGGTAGATATAGATGCTGAAGTGGATGAACTGGCAGAGGATGAAGAAGATGATCAGCAGGCAAAGCTGAAGAGCAAGTGGGCGGCGCTGGAAAAGGTGGTTGGCGCTGAACCGCGTATCAAGCAGGTGGCAGCTGATCTGGTGGCACACTTTGAAGAGCGCAATCAGGCACAGAGCGGCAAGGCGATGGTTGTGGCCATGAGTCGCGATGTCTGCGTGCATCTCTATAATGCCATCATTGCCCTACGCCCGGAGTGGCACGATGAAGATCCGGAAAAAGGTGTGATCAAGATTGTCATGACCGGATCAGCCAGCGATAAGTCATTGTTGCGGCCCCACATCTATTCCAAGCAGGTCAAGAAACGGCTGGAGAAGCGTTTTAAAGATCCGGACGATCCGATGCGCTTGGTGATTGTACGTGATATGTGGCTGACCGGCTTTGATGCCCCCTGTGTACATACCATGTATGTGGACAAGCCGATGAAGGGCCACAATCTGATGCAGGCCATTGCCCGGGTCAATCGCGTGTTCCGTGACAAGCAGGGTGGTCTGGTGGTTGATTACATTGGTATTGCGAATGACTTAAAGGATGCGCTGAAGGAATATACTGCCAGCAAGGGCCGTGGCCGTCCAACGGTAGATGCCAGAGAAGCCTATGCGGTGTTGGAAGAGAAACTGGATATTCTTCGGGCCATGCTGCATGAGTTTGACTATAGCGGCTTCCTGACCGCTGGCCACAGCATGCTGGCCAAGACCGCCAACTACCTGCTGGGGCTGAAGGATGGCAAGAAGCGTTTTTGTGACACGGCACTGGCCATGTCCAAGGCATTTACACTCTGCTGTACCCTTGATGAAGCCAAAGCAGTGCGTGATGAGGTGGCCTTCTTTCAGGCGGTAAAGGTGCTGCTGACCAAGCGGGAGATCAGCACCAAGAAGCACACTGATGAAGAGCGTGAACTGGCAATCCGACAGATCATTGGTTCAGCACTGGTATCCGATGACGTGGTGGATATCTTCCAGGCTGTGGGGCTGGACAAGCCGAATATCGGCATACTGGATGATGCCTTCCTGAACGATGTGCGCAATCTGCCGGAACGAAACCTGGCGGTTGAGCTGCTGGAACGGCTGCTGGAGGGAGAGATCAGGACACGCTTCGCCACCAACGTTGTCCAACAGGTAAAGTTTTCTGACCTGCTCGCTAACGTCATCCAGCGCTACCAGAACCGCGCCATTGAGACCGCCCAGGTGATTGAAGAGCTGATCGCCATGGCAAAGAAGTTTAAGGAGGCAATTAGCCGCGGGGAGGAGCTTGGGCTCAACGCTGATGAACTGGCATTTTATGACGCCTTGGCCAACAATGAAAACGCTGTGCGGGAGATGGGCGACGAGATATTGAAGAAGATCGCTCACGAGCTGGCAGAAAACCTGCGCCAGAACATCGGGGTAGATTGGTCAGTGCGTGAAAGCGTGCGGGCCAAACTGCGGTTGATGGTGAAGCGGATTCTGCGCAAGTACAAATACCCGCCTGATCAGCAGGAAGCGGCTGTAACGCTGGTGCTGGAACAGGCAGAGACATTGAGTGCGGAGTGGGCGTAAAGGCCGATTAAAATCTGGAATTCAAGGGATAGGGTCGCTCCTGATAAGACCGGAACCTCACCGGCTTTCCTTTGATTGGCATTGAGGAACGCAGAGAGGATGCGATTGTGGCATTACCACCAAAGGAATTATACTCAATTCAAGATGTTGCTGATCGTTGGTCTACAGATGTAGCAACCGTGGAAGACTACCTTTGTTCTCGTAAGCTGAATGCTTTCATAAGACTTCCACAAAAACGGTTCTATAAGGAGGATTTTAAGGTCGGAGAGAAGATTGATCCTGAAAGCGGGCTTCGAGTAAAGGATTTTGGTATAGACGTACCCAGTAACTTCAGGTTTATGGGTGGCTTATTTGCACTGATCTACCCTGCCATTGTATGGGACAAAGACGGAAGCAAGACATTGGGCCTGTCTGATCGTGTGTTGGTGATACCTGATGAAGACGAACCACTCTGGCTTACTGAGGATATTACCATTAACAAGCAGGATATAAGAATAATGCTTCCTGATATTGAACGCTTTGAAGCTGAAAATAATATTATTTTAGAAGATAATAATGCAAACCAAAACATTAAAAACTGTTTGAAGCCAAGTAATATCAGTAATCAAACAGCGATAGACGATGAATTAGACCATAGACGAGAAAAAACGTTGCTTATAGCTATTGCAGCGTTACTGGAAATAATTTCAGGTAAGTTCACAGACAAAGACGTTGTTAAACATCCATCATTTGTAAATCAGGCAGAGCTTATTAATAAGATTGCAGAGCTTGAAACAAGGGGGCTAGGCGTCAGAAATCTACAAGATATTTTTGCTGATGCGAAAAGAGCAAAAATCGAAAGTAAACCCGTCTGATTTCTAACTGCGCCGCAACTGCGGCGCAGTTGCGATGACCATAAATAATCTATGTTGTACACCTTCAAACATCACAAATCATGTTTGGAGGTTTTTTTATGCATTTACTCCCTGAAACTGGTTATCTGCGTCTGTCGCAGATAATTGGCAACTCGAAAGCATCTCCCCCAATTCCCCCAATAATCCCTATCAGCAAAAGTACCTGGTGGGCCGGAGTCAAATCCGGCCACTATCCTTCTCCCGTAAAACTGGGGCCACGGATCACAGCCTGGCGGGTTGAGGACATTCGCACCTTTATTGCCGGTGAGCGGGGCGAAGCTCTATGAACAGTAGCCTTACTGTCGTTACGTTAGAGCAACTCTTGGATATTACTTTTCCGCCGCGTGAAGAGATACTCGCGCCAATAATAACAACTCAGAGCCTGACAATGCTTCATGCGTGGCGTGGGATTGGGAAAACGCACCTGGTACTTGGGGCTGCACATGCAATTTCAACCGGCGGTAATTTTTTGAAGTGGAGCGCCCCAAGCCCATCCGGAATTCTTTACTTGGATGGGGAGATGCCAGGAATTGTGCTTCAGGAGCGTTTAGAAGCCATTGTTGCTGCAAGTGGCAAGGAACCGCCACCAGGATACTTTAGGATTGCCACCCCTGACCTGCAAAAAAACGGCGTAATGCCAGATCTGTCAACCCCGGATGGGCAGTCTCTTGTAGATGAAATGATTACCCAAGAA
>DAIQQT010000259.1:0-4679 GCA_036786685.1 Trichlorobacter sp. | reverse complement strand
TGGAGCGGTTCAGGCTGCCCTATGTCACGGTAACGCCGACCTTTTCCATCTGCCCCAAGCATGGCTACCTAAGTGGCGAACACCAGTTCTGCCCGTTGTGCGATGAAGAACTGACCCAAAAGGGCGCTATTACCACCCCTATCCCCTCCTGAAACAGGAGGGGGACTCTGTTTCTATCAAATATTAAGGAGAGTACATCATGAACGCAAAACAACCGCAAACCGTCATCCCCCAGGAACAACGCCAACCCTGCGAGGTCTGGACCCGTGTGATGGGCTACCACCGTCCGGTGGCCTCATTCAACACCGGCAAGAAATCAGAATATGCCGAACGCACCTTTTTCAAGGAAACAGCCTGCTCTTCATCGGCGATCTGACAGGAGGCTGTTGCTGCTACATCCCGGTGCTGCACAATCGCTGCAGTACCGGGACAAATTCCATCCATTAAAATTGGTTCAACAAACCGCACGTGCAGTCTGCAAATTTTCCAATACCTGTTATACTCTACCCCAGTAGCAACGCGAGATGACCCCCACTCACACAAAGGAATCTGCCATGTGCGTTAACGATCAATGCCGGGACGGGCGGTATCAGGAACTGGACCGCTTCATGCGGGGACTGGGGATTACCGATGACCCCAAACAGAATCATCTGTTGCTGATTGAATCCCTTCACAAAGCCCAGGAAATCTTCGGATTTCTGCCTGAAGAGGTGCAGCGGTTTGTGGCTGCTCAGCTGAAGATACCGTTTGCCGATGTCTACGGCGTTGTCAGCTTCTATTCCTATTTCACCATGCAGATGCCGGGCAGGTATCGGATATCGGTCTGCATGGGAACCGCCTGTTATGTTAACGGCGCGCAGGCCGTGCTGGAGGTGCTGAAGGAAAAGTTGGGCATTGATACGGGGGAGACAACCACGGACGGCCAGTTTTCTCTGGATGATGTCCGCTGCATCGGTGCCTGCGGCATTGCACCGGTGCTGTTGATTAACGGCAAGGCTTACGGGAATCTGACGCCGGAAAAAGCCTCTGATATCCTTGATGAATGCATTCAGGAGGGACAGCAATGATACGTTCGGAACAGGATCTTGCCCGTCTGAGGGATCAGAAACGGGCTGAAATACGGGCCAAAGGGGTGCGGGTGATGGTCAGCATGAGCAGTTGCGCCATTGCCGCCGGTGCAGTTGCCGTGTTTGAGGAGCTTGAAAAGCGGGTGGCGGAAATCTGTCCGGACAGGGCGGTGGTGGAGATAACCGGATGCGCGGGCATCTGCTATGCAGAGCCGACCCTGGAGATCATCCGCAACGACACGCGGCTTCTGCTGGGCAATGTCAGGCCGGAATCAGTTGAAGATATTATTCATTTCCATATCATCGGCAACAGCCCGAAGAGCAGCTTTGTTATCGAGGCAACCGAGAATCCGGAGGAGGTCGAATGGCAGTGCAACAGCTGAGGATAGCCCTCAAGAACTGCGGGATCATCAATCCGGAAGATATCGGCGAGTATATTGCCGCTGACGGTTACATGGCGCTCTGCAGGGTTTTAAGCGGAACAGCGGATCAGCTGATCGAAACCATCACCAGCTCCGGGCTGAGGGGCAGGGGGGGCGGCGGTTTTCCCACCGGCAAAAAGTGGCGATTTGCCGCAGACAGCAAGGGCGATCGGAAGTTTGTGGTCTGCAATGCGGATGAAGGGGATCCCGGCGCCTTCATGGACCGGGCGATCCTTGAAGGCGACCCCCATTCGGTGCTGGAGGCGATGGCCATTGCCGGCTATGCCATCGGCGCGTCCCAGGGGTATATCTATGTCCGCGCCGAGTATCCGCTGGCAATTAAACGGCTGAAAATCGCCATAGAACAGGCAACGGAGCTGGGGCTGCTGGGGACCGACATTGCAGGCAGCGGTTTTTCCTTCAGCATCGCCATCAAGCTTGGAGCAGGGGCCTTTGTCTGCGGAGAAGAGACCGCCCTGATCCATTCCATTGAAGGCTACCGGGGGGAGCCGCTTACCCGGCCCCCCTATCCGGCAGTCAGGGGGCTGCTGGGCTGTCCGACCCTGGTGAACAATGTCGAGACCTATGCGAATATCCCCCGCATCCTTCTGAACGGCGCCGACTGGTTTTCGGCGATCGGCACGGCGGGCAGCAAGGGGACCAAGGTCTTTGCCCTGGCAGGCAATGTTAAAAAGACCGGCCTGGTTGAGGTGCCGATGGGTACCACAATCCGCGAGGTGGTGTACGGCATCGGCGGTGGCAGCAGCAGCAGCGCGCCGGTCAAGGCGGTGCAGACCGGCGGGACGTCAGGGGGGTGCATACCGGCGGAACATTTTGACACCCCGATTGATTATGAAACCCTGAAGGCTTTGGATTCCATGATGGGCTCAGGCGGCATGATCGTCATGGACAACAGCTCCTGTATTGTGGATACGGTGCGGTTTTATATGGATTTCTGCGTAGATGAGTCCTGCGGCAAATGTACGCCCTGCAGGATCGGCAACAAGCGGATGTATGAGATGCTGGAGAGCATCGCTGCCGGTACTGCACCGGAACAGGTGCTGGATGAGATCGCTTATCTGGCCCATGTGGTGAAAGACACCGCCCTCTGCGGTCTTGGACAGTCATCCCCCAATCCGGTGCTGTCTGCGCTCAAACATTTCAGAAGTGAATTTGAGGAGCATGTGCATGAAAGGCGCTGCAGCACCTACCGCTGCAGGGGGCTTGTCCGTTTTGAGATCTCCGACAAGTGCATCGGCTGCGGTCTGTGCGCCAGAAAATGTCCGGTCAAATGTATTGACGGAAAGAAAAAAGAGAAACATCTGGTTGATGTTGACCACTGTATTCGCTGTGGCAAATGCTTTGAGGTCTGCAAGTTTGCCGCTGTTGAGAGGATTACCGGGGGTAGCCGATGATACAGGTTACAATCAATGACATTCCGCTGCAGGTAAAAGCGAACAGCACCATCCTTGAGGCAGCCCGCTCACTGGGGATCGCCATTCCAACCCTCTGCTACATCAATCTTGAGGGGTTTCATATCAAGCACAAGGTCGGCTCATGCAGGATCTGCATGGTGGAGATAGCGGGGCGCCCCAACCTGGCCCCGGCCTGCTGCACACCGGTATCCGAGGGGATGGTGGTGCATACGAACAATCCCCGGGTACTCCATGCGCGGCGCACCGTGCTGCAGCTGTTGCTCTCCGATCACCCGATGGAGTGCCTGACCTGCTCAAAATCAGGGGATTGCGAGCTGCAGAAACTGGCTGCGGAGTTTGAGATCCACGATATCCGCTATGTGGGAGAGAAGCGCAGCCACCTGAAGGGCTCTTCCAGCGGCGCCATCCGGCGTGATCCTGAAAAATGCGTCATGTGCAGACGCTGTGAAACCGCCTGCAACCTGATCCAGACGGTTGGCGCGCTGACCGCCTCGTCACGGGGGTTTGAGGCCATTGTAAACACCCCTCTGGGCAAGCCGCTTAAGGAAACCAACTGCACCTTCTGCGGCCAGTGTGTCTCGGTCTGTCCGACCGGCGCCCTGACAGCGATCAATGTCAATGAAAAGATCCTCACTGCCCTCTATCGGCCTGACACCGTGGTGGTGGCCCAGACTGCTCCTTCAGTGCGGGTGGCGATCGGCGAGCTGTTCGGGCTGGAGGCGGGAAGCATCTCCACCGGCAAACTGGTGGCTGCCCTGAAGAAGCTACACTTCAAGTATGTCTTTGATACTGATTTTGCCGCTGATCTGACCATCATGGAAGAGACCACCGAGCTGCTTGACCGGGTACAAAACAACAAAACCCTGCCGATCCTCACCTCCTGCTGTCCGGCCTGGGTCAACTTTCTGGAAAAGCAGTTTCCTGATCTGCTTGAGATCCCCTCATCGGCAAAATCCCCCCAACAGATGCTGGGGGCGGTAACCAAGCATATCTGGGCTGCAAAAGCCGGTTACGACCCGGCAAAGGTGGTGATGGTTTCGGTTATGCCCTGTGTTGCCAAAAAGTTTGAGGCATCCAGAAAAGAGATGCAGACCGACGGCATCAAGGATGTTGACTACGTTATTACCGTGCGGGAGCTGGCTGCCCTGCTGAAGGAATCCGGGATCAACCTGGCAAACCTGAAAGAACAGCCCTTTGATAACCCGCTGGGTGAAAGCACCGGAGCCGCTGCGATCTTCGGGTCGGCGGGCGGTGTGCTGGAGGCGGTGCTGCGGACCGCTTCAGAGATGCTTGCCGGCAAGCCGCTGGAGCAGATCGATTTTCAGGCGGTACGCGGGCTGGACGGCGTCCGTTCGGCAACCGTCACCATCGGCCATCTGGAACTGAAGGTGGCCCAGGCCTCAGGCCTGGGCAATGCCCGCAGACTGCTGGAAGGGATCCAGCGGGGGGATACCAGCTACCATGCCATAGAGATCATGGCCTGCCCCGGAGGCTGCGTAAACGGTGGCGGCATGCCCTATATCCACGGCGACACCTCAATAGTGGAAAAACGCTCACGGGCACTGTATGAAGTGGACCGCTCCATGCCCAGACGCAAATCCCATGAAAACGAGGCAGTGGCAAGGCTGTACCGGGAGCATCTCGGCTGTCCGGGCAGCAAAGAGGCGCACCGGTTGCTGCATACCCGCTATTTCAAACGGGATTCCGAGTAGTAAGAGCATCCTTAAAGCGGCAGTTCCTCACGCAAAATCGCA
>DAIQQT010000258.1:0-4696 GCA_036786685.1 Trichlorobacter sp. | reverse complement strand
TTCATGTTCTACCCCCTTGTCCACGGCCTGGTGAATACCGGCGGCATCAGCTTCAATGAGCGGCTGGAGGATGTGGAGACCCTTAACAAGCTGGCCGTGAAAGGGGTGCTGGACGTGACCAAGGTATCCTATGCAGCCCTGGGACATTTCCGTGAACAGTATGCCCTGCTGCGGGCAGGCAGCGCCCTGGGGCGCGGTTGTGGGCCACTGTTGGTGGCCAAGGAACAGTTCGATCCGGCTGACCTGAAGGGTAAGACCATTGCCATTCCGGGCCGCTACACCACGGCCCATCTGCTGATGCGGCTCTACAACCCCACCCTGGAAAATTTTCTGGAGATGCCGTTCCATGAGATCATGGATGCAGTGACAACCGGTCGGGCCGATGCCGGGGTAATCATCCACGAATCACGCTTTACCTATCAGGGCTTTGGCCTGCACCAGCTGGTGGATCTGGGTGAGTGGTGGGAAAACGAGACCGGTCTGCCGATCCCCCTGGGCGGAATTGTGGCCAAACGCAGCCTGGGGGCTGACACCATCCGCGCCATTGAACAAGCCCTGGCCGATGGTGTGGAGTATGCCCGTAACAACCCGGCGGCAGCTACCCAGTATATCCGGGAGCATGCCCAGGAGATGAACGAGCAGGTCTGCGCTGCCCATATCGGGCTGTATGTCAACGACTTCTCGCAGCAGTTGGGAACAGAGGGAGAGCAGGCCATTACCGAATTGTTGCGTCGGGCCGAGGCGGCCGGGCTGGTACCTGCATCGGAGGCGCCATTATTTATCTGATTCCAAATCGCATGCAATCTGGCGCCTTACCACCCCTGGCCCCTCCTAAAATAGGAGGTGGAATGAACGCCCCTCCTTACTAAGGAGGGGGTGGGGTGGTTGGGTTTCGTGCCAACTTGATCGCCACAGTGAATGAGGAGGAGCACGTGTATGGCCCTTTTTCAGCGCAATCGCAAAAAGCTGCACGGCATACTGCTGGATCACCCGGAAGACGGCAATGATCGTTGCGCCAGCTGCGACGCATCCTGCTGCCAGGGCTTTCCCAGCGTAGAGCTGACCTCTGAAGAGTATGCCACCCTGCAGCAACTGGGGGCCAAGCGGCTTGAATTTACCCTGAATGGCCACTATTATCTGATGATTGAAAATGGCTGCGAATTCCTGGTCGGCAACCGCTGCGGCATTTACCACTACCGCCCGATAATCTGCCGCCGCTTCACCTGTACTGACACACCTTGAAAGGATTGATCCATGGATTGGCTGACTGACCCCCAGGCCTGGCTGGCCCTCTTGACCCTGACCGCCCTTGAGATCGTGCTGGGCATCGACAACATCATCTTTATCAGCATTCTAACCGGCAAACTGCCGGAGCATCAACGGGAAAAGGCCCAGAAAATCGGGCTCTCGCTGGCCATGATCACTCGTATCATGCTGTTGTTCTCCCTGGCCTGGATCATGAAACTGACCAGCCCGTTCTTCCATATTCTGGGGCATGGCATCTCGGGCCGCGACCTGATTCTTATCGTGGGCGGCCTGTTTCTCTTGGCCAAGAGCACCATGGAGATTCACGACAAGCTTGAGGGGGAGGAACACCATGCTGACGGAGGCAAAGCCGCTGTCTCATTTAACAGCGTGCTGATCCAGATCATGTTTCTGGATATCATCTTTTCACTGGATTCGGTCATTACTGCCGTGGGTATGGCCCGTCAACTGGGGGTGATGGTGACTGCCGTGGTGATCTCGGTGGGGATCATGATGTTCTTTGCCGCATCAGTCAGTCGCTTTGTGGATCGGCACCCTACGGTTAAAGTGCTGGCACTGTCGTTCCTGCTGATGATCGGGGTGGCGCTGATTGCCGACGGTCTCTCGTTCCATATCCCTAAAGGCTATATCTACTTCTCGATGGCCTTCTCGATCTTTGTGGAGATGATCAACATCAAGGTTCGCAAGAATGCTGAGAAACCGGTCAAGTTACGGCAACAACTGGTGGGAGAAATAGACGAACTGGACTAACACCCGCTCACGCGGAGCCGCGGTGGGAAGGCCACCGCGGCTCCGCGTGAACCGGCTTTAAGGTTTTCTATACTCTGCTGTTGGCCAGAACGGTATCCCGCCCCGTGGGGTAAACTCGCCTTTTACCCGCAACCAGACCGGGTCCATCAGCTTGACCAGATCATTACAGATCCGGTTGACCCCGGCCTCATGAAACTCTCCATGCATCCTGAATGATCCCAGGTACAGCTTCAGGCTCTTACTCTCCACGCAGCGCTGGTCCGGTTGATAATCAATGATGATCGTACCGAAGTCAGGCTGGCCGGTCATGGGGCAGAGGCAGGTAAATTCAGGACAGCTGATATGTAGCGTACCGGTGCAACCGCAGGGGTTCAGCTCCGGGTTGGCATAGGGCGAGGGAAACCACTCCAGCAGCCCGGCATCGGGTGCATCATAACAGTAGGTGGTTGCCTTTCCTTCCCCCAGTGTCTTCAATCCTTCATGCAGCTCCATCGATTCCTCCCTTGCAAAGCGGCTTCTCTTGAGTAGAATTGTTCTATACATCTATTTCACAGGATTTGAAAGGAGAAGCCATGTCTGCAGCAGAACAGCTTCTGGCATCCTATCAACAGCAGAAGGGCCGGGAGATTGCGGTGGGAGAGTGGCTACTGATTGATCAGGCCAGGATTGACGCCTTTGCCCAGGCCACCGGTGACCTGCAGTGGATTCATATTGACCCGCAGCGGGCTGCGGTTGAGTCCCCCTATAAAAGTACCATTGCCCATGGTTTCCTCACCCTGTCACTGCTGCCGCTTTTGACCCAGGCCAACGCAGCAGGACAGTTTGAGAAGAACTATCCCGGCATGCGGCTGCGGGTCAATTATGGCCTGAACAAGGTCCGCTTTCCCGCCCCGGTCAAGCCGGGTGATCGCCTGCGGGCACATACCACTGTACAGGACGCAGCCATGGCCGGAAACGGGGTTGAGATTATCTATCTGCTGACGGTTGAGATAGAGGGCAACGACAAGCCTGCCTGTGTTGCTGAACAGGTCATCAGAGTCTACCCTTGAGGTAATCAGCATGCAATTGGATCTCTGCCCCAAATGCGCCCATATTCTTTCAGCACCAGCAAGCAGTTGTCCCCATTGCGGGGTGATCTTTGCCAAACTGGCCCAGGCAGAGGCACGCAGGAAACAGGCTGATCAGCAGCCTGAAGATGGTCTGCTGCGGCAGCTGTTCTTGTACGCAAAGCCTGGAGAGCATGCTGTTGTGATTGGCATCAAGGCTGTTTTTCTGATGGTACTGGTGGTATACGGGCTTAAACTCATCTTCACGCCGATTCTGGCTTTCCCTCAAACCAGCTGGTTGCTGCATAGTGTCAACCTGGTCTTTCATGAGGCTGGCCACCTCTTTTTCAGCCCATTCGGGCGTTTTCTGCAGGTACTGGGGGGAACCCTGGGCCAGTTGATTATTCCAACAGTGGTAATCTGCACATTTCTCTGGCAGCGCGACACCTTTGGCGCAGCTGTCGGCAGTTGGTGGCTGGGGGAGAGTTTTCTGGATATCGCCCCCTATATCAACGATGCACGGGCCGGCCAATTGATGCTGCTGGGAGGAGTCACCGGCAGTGAAGTGGAAGATTATCACGACTGGGAAGTGCTGCTGACCAAACTGAACATGATGCAATACGACCACACCCTGGCCCGCCTTTCCTTCAGTATCGGCAGTCTGCTGATGCTGGCTGCCATGCTCTGGGGCGGCTGGTTACTCTGGAAAGGTTGGCAGGCACGCAGCAGAATTTAAAACCACCACATTTCTGCCCTCTTTTTTAGCATCTCCGCCTGACCCCCACGCAGCAGATCCATAAAAAACTGTATACAGCATCCACACAAGCAACGCATAACAAGCTACTATTATTTGCTATTTTTCAAATAATCAGTTTTGGCACGAGCTATGCTTATGTCGAAGCATCGCATCTTTGAAACTTGAAACAACGAAATCAGTACTACGATTTTAATTCGCGGATGACAGCAAGGCGGCGAGGAATTTGGTGACGCAGGCGTACACGCAGTACGTTGAGGAGCCGATGACGAGCCAACGAAGCTGGGCCCGTGAAGTGGAATCGTGCATATGACAAGGCAACGGCGCCTTCCAATTTAGTTCACACAATTGGGGCGCCGTTTTGCGTTGCCCCGACCAACATCCCAAGGGACCCACAGATGAGTGGGTGAAAGGAGCAGTACCATGAGACAGATCGCTATTTACGGCAAAGGCGGCATCGGCAAATCAACCACCACACAAAACACGGTGGCAGGCCTGGCATCCATCGGCAAGAAGGTTATGATCGTCGGTTGCGACCCCAAGGCAGACTCCACCCGTCTGATCCTGCATGCCAAGGCACAGAATACGGTTATGGACCTGGTTCGTGAACTGGGTACGGTTGAAGACCTTGAGCTGGAAGAAGTAATGAAGGTCGGCTACGGCGACGTGAAGTGCGTTGAGTCCGGCGGCCCTGAGCCTGGTGTTGGCTGTGCCGGCCGTGGCGTTATTACCGCCATCAACTTTCTGGAAGAAAACGGTGCCTATACCCCTGACCTTGATTTTGTCTTTTACGACGTGCTTGGTGACGTTGTCTGTGGCGGTTTCGCCATGCCGATCCGTGAAGGCAAGGCAGAAGAAATCTACATCGTCTGCTCCGGCG
>DAIQQT010000257.1:0-4704 GCA_036786685.1 Trichlorobacter sp. | reverse complement strand
AGACCTCATCCACCGGCACCTGATGGGCGATCGCCTCAGCCTCGGCCAGCTTCAGAAAAATCTTTTGTGACAGCACCTTAACCCGATCACTCAACGAGCTTTCAGCAATCATCCGCCGGATATCAGCATAGCTGCGATGCTCATGGCGATGGGCTTCGTGATCATGGTGATGATCTATGTGCCGATGATGCCCGTCTGCAGCATGCACCACAAATGATCGACCGGTCATACCACGCCGTTCCACCTGGCCGGTCTCCACCCCATAGGAACCATCCGGCAGCCCCAGCTTTGCCAGCTCTGCCTGTAAATGCTCAAGCGGCAGCCCCAGATCCAGCAGGGTCGCCACGGTCATATCGCCGCTGATACCGGCGGTTGCATCAAGATAAAGTATGGTCATCTTTTACACCTTGGTAGTGACAATCTGAAAAGCACCGGGCAGGCGCTATCTTCAGGCGAGGCTGTCCAGTGGGCTGATCACCCCCAGAATGTTTCGTTTGGCAACATGGGTATAGATCATGGTTGTCTGCAGATTGGTATGCCCCAACAGTTCCTGGATCGTGCGGATATCGTACCCTTTTTCCAGCAGGTGCGTTGCAAAGCTGTGGCGCAGGGTATGAATGGATGCCTGGCGGTTCACACCTGCCGCCAGAGCCGCGTTTTTGAACGCCTTCTGCAGGCTGGACGGATGCAGATGATGCCGCCGCACCTGTAATGTGCGTGGGTCTACCGCCAGGTCCCTGCCGGGAAACAGCCAGAACCAGCCCCACTCTGTACCGGCATTCGGATACTTCCGCTCCAGCGCCCCCGGCAAAAAAACGCCGGGTACGCCGTTTTTTCTGTCCTGATCATACAGGGATCGTACCGCATCCAGCTGAGATGTCAAATCAGCCTGCAGGGTAAGCGGCAGCATGGTCCGGCGGTCCTTATCTCCCTTGCCGCCACGTACCACAAGCAGCGACTGCTGCAGATCAATATCCTTGATGCGCAGCCCCAGACACTCGGCAAGCCGCAGACCACAGCCGTAGACCAGACGGGCCATCAGCAGATTGCCCCCCTCCAGTCTGTCAAAAACCGCTTGCACCTCTGCCGGACTCAGCACCACCGGCAGCCGCTTTTTACGGGCTGCCCGCACTGCGTCAAGATCCATGACCAGATCAATTTCCAATACATGCCGGAACAGAAACACCAGCGCGTTCAACGCCTGATTCTGAGTTGCTGCGGCAACCTTTCTTTCAACAGCCAGATGGCTTAAAAATTCCTGGACATGGTGCGAGGTGAGTTCATGCGGCGAAAGGTCGCGACAAAACCCCCTGAAGGCACGCAACCAGCCGATATAGTTTTTTTCCGTGCTGTAGGAGCGATGTTTCAGGCGCAGACGTTCGCGAGCCGTCTCTTCAAGCTGCTGCCAGGCCACACTGGTCTGCGCTGGCGCATCAGGCTGTTCCTGTTGCAGACCCGAGGCAAGGAAATGGGCATACAGCCTGAGTGCCGCAGTTGCCTGTTGCACCTGCCAATCCTCATGGTCTTTTTGCATATCCTGAAGAAAAGCCCTCTTCTGCTCCGAAGCAAGGGGTACGGCACCATCGGAACGGTTAAACTGGTATGCATTCGCAACCCATCGGCAATAATAGGGAATGTACTTCTCCTGCAACCTGGCAACATTTCGCAGGTACTCTTCAAATGCCTTGAGCATAATCGTCATCCTCAACTATCATGATTCTTTTTAATAACCTTATAAAACAACTTATAACGAATTCAAGGCCGTTTAGTCCATATTTTATGGCAAAATACAGTTGCATTTGCTTTAGGTTTGGTTACAATCACCCCAAATGTCGAATAAACAGAATCTATAATGTTATGGAATGATTAAAGGCATTAACGGCATAAAGGCATTTTTTGTTCTATCCAAGGGGGAAAACCTCGAAGAATAGATGCCTGGAGGTGCTAATAAGCCGTTTTTTTGGCTGTTGAGGTGTGTGGTGGCTTTTGTGGCGAAAATCAGGTGCATGGGCACATCATCACCGAGGTACTGACGGGCTTGGTCGAGCTCAGTCAAAAGATTCCACGTTCGCTTTGCTCACTCTGTGGTGCCCTGTATCCCACTAAAGTCAAAGGCAAAACCAAAGGCAGGCGCAGCCTTGAAAGGCCGCGCCAAAAAACCTTTATTTCTGTATCCGGAAGACGGTCTCGTGGTGCAGAGTGCGAAGCACGGAGCAGGTTCACCTGACCAATGATCTTACCCACTCTTCTATGATTTCACGGTGATAGCGGACAGAACCGCCCAGCTGGACGCGACCCGGAATTTTACCGGTTTTTTCCATGCGGACGAGAGTAGAACGGGATATACCGCCGAGCAGGTCACAGACCTGACGGGTAGTCAGTAGGAGAGAATAGGCAGGCTGCCCCAGACTGTCCGGGGCAGGTTCAGGGGCGGGAGGGCTCAGGAGTGCAGGACGGGGTGAAGGTGCCATTCTTTTGTGATGCTTTTTTGTCATGCTGTATCACCTTGTATCATGTCGTATCATGCTGTGTCAATTCGCATCATGAATAATGACCTTATAGAACTTGTATCATGCTGTGTCAATCTGTATCATGTTGTGTCACGGGGCGGAATAGGTACCGGTTAATATGTCCCTTCATACGTTGTATCATGCTGTGTCATGTTGTATCATGCTGTGTCATGGTGTCCACTGGCATTATTTGGTGCCCCCGTGGTACTAGGCGGGGGCATCAAGAATCGGAATCACCATAACGAAGGAATCAACACGGATGGTCTCGCTACACGCTCGACCACCGGTTATTCCACGCCGTTAGATACTCCATCACGTTTTGGGAGCTGTTGCGGGATTATCCCGACGCAAGCATATCCTGCAATTTTACTGGCAGACCACTTACTGCCGGATGAATTTGTTTCCGGGGCTGCGCCATTACTCTCTGGTAATGTGACCCGTCGCGGTTCTTCTTCCGCTTTGCAGTGGTTTTTGTTTGGTTGCATTAAGTTTGCGTACCCGCATCAATCCTGTACCTAACGGCTCAATCAACCGGACGGGATAAAGCCCCCGCCGGTTATCTCGTTACTCGGTACGAATGGAGGAATACCAATGAACACGGTCGTGCTGGCAATATCAGGCTCCCTCAGAAAGCCTTCGTTTACGGAAAAAATGCTCGATCAATGTATTGAAGGGATGGGCCAGAATCTGGAGGTTCACAAGTTCTATCCCCACAAGATGAAGATCGGACCGTGTAATAGTTGCTGGTCTTGCTGGGGAAAGACGCATCCCGGCCAGTGCGTTCATAAGGACGATTTCGAGCAGATTCTCGAAGTGTACAAGCGGGCAGACTATTTCCTGCTCGCAGCGCCTCTCTATGTCTTTGACCTGCCCGCCACTGTAAAGAACGTCATCGACCGGTTCTTCGTGATTCTTGAGCCGTCCCAGGTGATGTCCTTGAGGGGAGAAACCGAACACCCCAAGCGTTTCGGGAGGCATCCGAAAACAGTGCTCATTTCTTCCTGCGGATTCCCTGAGATGAACAATTTCGACCTCCTGCGACAACACTTCCGGAAGATCTGCGAACATATGGACTGGGATATGGCGGGTGAATTGCTGGTTTCAGCCGCAGGTGCGGCCAATGTACCCCGGCTTTTTGACGACAAATTAGAGGCAATCAGGAAGGCAGGAGCCGAAATCCTCACAGGGGCGATTTCAAAGGAAACAACCGATGCGGTCGCAGCTCCGGTTATTTCAGATGAAGACTACCGGACAATGGCGACACTGAGTTTTGAAGGCGGCCTGATTGCAAAGGCGAAAATGATCAGGATCGGCATGAAAGCCGTTCGTGAGAAGAAACTAAAATGCCACCGCGACCATCCGATCACACCAGGATAAGCCAGCATTCTCGACGTTCCTTAAGCGCTGCGCGATCCCGGGGGCCGGGGACCGTTTATCCAATGCACGCCCCTGACTGTAGTGAAACTGCGAGCGTTGCCCCATTTCAACCCTGCCTGGGGATTGCGATCATATCGAGGTCAGAACCGGAGAGCTATGTTTGCCGGTCTGTGTACCCACCTCCAACAAGTGACCGCCCACAAGCAGCGCGCCTGTTACCGTGCGCCTCAGGAGCTGCAGATGCCCCCATCTCTCTTCCCGTCCGACGACGAGCTACCCACCTGGCTGCACACCACACTGTGCATCGCTGTCGTATCGCCTTTTGCCGTGTTCCTACTGTGCTTCGGCATCGCGGCGATTGTGACGGGTCACCTCGAGCCTCTCTCAGGACCCGAACTAGGGCAATATTTCTTCGGTGAAAGTGCAATTGACGGAACCGATGCCCGATGGGCTGGTGTTGCACTAACGCTGCTCGGAACAACATTCTTATCGCTTGGCGTTTCATTCACGCGCTACGCCGCCGGACGCAGGGTGCTGTGTATCATCCCGTGGTTTCTGCTCATTGCAAGCCTTGCAATCTCATTCCTCGTTCGGTCGTCACGTTAATGCAACCACAAGTACAAAGGGCAGGGAGCATTTCAGGGACGGTTTATCGAATTTAAGCCCCTTCTGACGGCTCCGGGTTATTTCCGGCTGAATAGATTTGACAGTAGATGCCAGTTCGGTATCATCCGGAAAACATCAGGGAACAAAGGAGCAGACCCATGATCATTGTCACCGGAGGGGCCGGATTGATCGGCAGTGCCGTGGTGCATGG
>DAIQQT010000256.1:0-4706 GCA_036786685.1 Trichlorobacter sp. | reverse complement strand
TGATCCGCAGATCCTTCTTGGGGATATCAAACTTGACTGACTGCTGGGTCAGGAAGCGTTGGATCGCCTGTCCCTTGTCCACACCGATCACCGAGTCAAAGGAACCGGTCATGCCCACGTCGGTGATGTAGGCGGTGCCGTTCGGCAGGATCCGTTCATCGGCAGTCTGGACATGGGTATGGGTACCCACTACCGCAGAGACCCGGCCATCCAGATACCAGCCCAGCGAGGCCTTTTCCGAGGTGGTCTCGGCATGGAAATCCAGCAGGATTATGGATGTTTCTTTTCTCAATTGCTCCAGCTCTGCATCGGCGCAACGGAAGGGACAGTCCAGGTTTTTCATGTAGACCCGTCCTTCAAGATTCAGCACGCCAACCTTGATACCGGCAGGGGTCTCAATGATGGTTGACCCGCGACCCGGCGTGCCGGGAGGGTAGTTGAGCGGCCGGATGATCCGCTCTTCACGGTCCAGAAAACCGCTGTTGTCCTTCTTGTCCCAGATATGGTTACCACTGGTCAGCAGGTGGACCCCCTGGCGATACAGCTCTGCAGCGGTGTCAGGGGTAATGCCGAAACCACCGGCTGCGTTCTCACCGTTGGCGATCACCAGATCAACGGCGTGACGGTCCACCAGCCGGTGCAGTTCCCGGCTGATGGCTGTCCTGCCGGGACTGCCGACAATGTCGCCTATGAATAAAATACGGACTGACATCTATTTAGCGTACTCGGTGGCACGGGTTTCTCTGATCACGTTAACCTTGATCATACCGGGATAGGTCATCTCACTCTCGATCTTCTTGGCAATCTCCCGTGCCAGCAGCACTGATTGCTCATCGGAGACCTTTTCACTGGAGACCATGACCCTGATCTCGCGTCCGGCCTGGATGGCAAAGGAGCCTTGCACACCCTCAAAGGAGGTGGCAATCCGCTCCAGATCTTCCAGCCGCTTGACATAGGATTCCATCATTTCGCGACGTGCGCCGGGACGGGCACCGGACAGTGCATCGGCTGCCTGTACCAGTACCGCCAGAATGGTGGATGGCTTTTCATCTTCATGATGGGCTGCAATGGCATGGACAATCTTTGGTGATTCTCCATACTTACGGGCCAGATCAGCGCCGATTACGGCATGGGAACCTTCGATCTCGTGGTCAACAGCCTTGCCCAGGTCATGTAGCAGACCGGCCCGCTTGGCCTGCTTGACGTTGATCCCCAGCTCGGCGGCCATGATGCCGCACAGGAAGGCAACTTCCAGTGAGTGCTGGTAGACGTTCTGAGTGTAGGAGGTGCGATACTTGAGGCGACCGATCAGCTTGAGTACTTCCGGGTGAATACCATGCACTCCCAGGTCAAATGCAGCCTGTTCGCCTGCTTCTTTGATCGCTTTTTCAACCTCTTCCTCTGATTTTGAAACCACTTCTTCGATCCGGCCCGGATGAATCCGTCCATCGGCCAGCAGCTTTTCCAGCGAAAGCCGGGCAACCTCACGGCGGACCGGGTTGAAGCCGGACAGGATTACCGCTTCCGGGGTATCGTCAATAATCAGATCAATACCGGTGGCAGCCTCCAGGGCACGGATGTTACGGCCTTCACGACCGATGATCCGTCCTTTCATCTCATCAGATGGCAGCGGCACCACGGAAACGCACTTTTCTGAAACATATTCACCGGCATAGCGCTGAATTGCTGCGGCGATGATCTCTTTTGATTTCTTGTCCGCGGTTTCCTTGGCTTCGTCCTCAATCAGCTTGATCCGTTTAGCCGCATCGTGCTTGGCTTCACTTTCCATCGCCTCGATCAGGGAATTTTTTGCCTCTTCAGAGGTCATACCGGAGATCTGCTCAAGCTTGGCACGTTGTTCACCGGCTGCCTTGTTCAGCTCATCTTCCTTGGCAGTCAGCGCCTGTTCTTTGGTTGATACGGTTTGCTCTTTTTTGAGCAGATCCATCTCTTTCTGGTCAACCAGAACTGCTTTTTTGTCCAGATGTTCTTCTTTCTGCTGTATCCGCTTCTCTTGAACCTGAATTTCTCTCTTTTTTTCCTTCAATTCACCTTCTGCTGCTTCTTTTGCCTCAAGGGCCGCATCTTTGGCCTTCAGTTCTGCTTCCTTGGCAATATTATCTGCCTCACGCCGGGCATCCTCAAGGAGCCGTGCAGCAAGTTCTTCAGCCTGTGCCACAAGCCCTTCGGTGCTTTTGCGTCCAAAACGGTTACCGGCAAAATACGCCACACCGGCGACAGCGACAATGACCAACGCCATGATGATACTTGTTATCATACTTCATCCTCCTTTATGTTAATCCGGCAGGGTGCCGGTCACTACCTGGATAACCCGTGTATCCGTAACAACATACTGCATTCTGATATCATGTCCCTCTGCCGGAATTTGTTCCAACAGCTGGAAATCATGGCATAAACCAATGAGAATACCATGCTTTTGATGCTGGCTCAGACAACGGTCATAATAGCCTTTGCCAAAACCGATCCGGTGCCCCTGTAGATCAAAGGCAACCCCTGGAACCACGATCAGGTCCACTGCTTCAAGGGTATGGTCCTCACCCAGTCTGCAGGGCTCAAGGATACCAAAGGCACCTGCGGTACGTTGGCCTGCTTCGGTAACCTCCCGGAACTGCAGGTTGTTGTCGCAGACCAGCGGATAGAGCACCCGCTTTCCCGCAGAGCGTGCTTTGGTAAACAACAGTTCCGTATCAATTTCCTGCTGAATAGGCGAGTAGAGCGCAATACAGCCGGCCTGCTGAAACAGTGCCAGATCAGCCACGTGTTGTTGGGCAGCTTTGCTGGCAGTTTGCCAGACAGCCTGGTCCATAGAACGACGACGGGCAAGCAGATCACGTCGCAAGGCCTTTTTAGGCATAGGGCCCTCACACAATAAATCACGCACAAACAGGGGGTTGCCCGGAGGCCGGGTCTGGTCTGCTGCAGGGAGGATGGAAGGATAGTTCGGCAGTTTCCAATGGTTTTTGTCTGCCGAAGACCCCTTACATGCCGGGGATATATAAGCCAGTGCAGATATCAGTACGCAGCTGATGCCACGGAAACTGAACAGGTACAAATGGTTAATGCGTTGGTGGTTTATATATCAAAAGTCTCCCTGAAGAGACCAAGTGCTTGTTCTGCTTTTATTCAGGCTGTTATCTTGTGTTACAGCGTTCTGTCAAGTTGTTCAAGCATGCTGGTGATACGGGCTTCCAGCGCACTTGAACCATCCTGGCGCCCCTGCAGTTCCAGATAGGATTCTGACAGGTTCAGCAAAGCCAGAGTCACCAGCAGTTGGGGATCGGCTGTGGTCAGCCGCTCACGGATCGCTTCAATCCGGTTATTTACAAAGGCCTCAATCTCCCGCACTTTTTCTTCCGGTGCGGAACTGCGGACCGGGATTTCTCGTCCCAGTACCGTAACCAGATGGGCCTTGATCATGCCTTACACGCCTTCAAGTTTACTCAAAATAGCATCAACGCGGCCTTTCAGGCCTTCACGCTCCTGCCGGAGACGTGCGTTTTCATCTGCCAGAATCCGGTTTTCTTCCTTTAATGCAGTATAGTTACTCAGCAACGTGCTGATTTTTTCTTCAAGTTTTTCAAAAAGTTCTGTTTCCACGACCGTATCTCCTTCTGAGGGTGCAATAATGTATTGATTTTCCTGAATAAAGTCAAGGCCCATTTGCATAGACAGTTCCGTACTGTACCGGTTATGAGGTCTGGAAGAGGGCATCCACAAACTCGTTGGGGTCAAATTCACGCAGGTCGTCAACCCCTTCACCTACCCCGATATAGCGGACAGGCAGGCTGAACTCATGGGATACGGCCACCACAATGCCGCCTTTGGCAGTGCCGTCCAGCTTGGTCAGGGCAATGCCGGTTACCCCGGCTGATTCTTTGAAAAGACGGGCCTGGGAAAGGGCATTCTGGCCAGTGGCACCATCCAGGACCAGCAGGGTCTCATGGGGGGCACCGGGTATTTCACGTCCGATAACCCGGTGGATCTTCTTCATCTCCTCCATCAGGTTAACCTTGGTGTGCAGCCGTCCGGCTGTATCGATGATCAGGATCTCGGTGCCGCGGCTGACTGCCGCCTTGCAGGCATCAAAGGCCACTGCCGACGGGTCGGCCCCCTCCTGATGGCGTATGACCTGCACCCCGGCCCGCTCTCCCCATATTTCAAGCTGTTCTGCAGCTGCAGCGCGGAAGGTGTCACCGGCGGCCAGCAGTACTTTTTTGCCTTCAGCCGCAAATTTTGCTGCCAGTTTACCGATGGTGGTGGTCTTGCCAACGCCGTTGACCCCAACCACCAGAATGGTAAACGGTGCAGCAGTGTCGGTTTTCAGCGGGGTGTGGTGAGCCAGCAGACGTGTCAGCAACTCTTCCTTCAGCGCACCACGCAGGGCAGCACCGTCTTTCAGCTCATTGCGGGAGAGGCGTTGTTCCAGGCTGCGGATCAGCTCAACCGTTGTCTTGACCCCGATATCAGAGGTGATCAGGATCTCTTCCAGCTCCTCCAACGTGTCGGCATCAATCTCTTTTTTGCCCAGCACCAGGGCGTCAATCCGCCCAACCAGTCCGTCAGTGGTCTTTTTGAGGCCTGACTTAAGCCGCTCAAACAGTCCGGGTTTTTTCCGGGCATCATCCACAGATTGCTGTGGGGATTCAGCTTCCGTGGGGGCAGCTCCGGTTACCCGCTCAAACATC
>DAIQQT010000255.1:0-4707 GCA_036786685.1 Trichlorobacter sp. | reverse complement strand
CTAAAAAAGTCAGACGGTTATAGCTGTACTCTCAAAATTTACCGGACAGTAGTGGTTTCAGAATTGAAAATCATCCAAGGACAAATCTGATGCCCCTGCTTGATCATCCCATATTTGTAATTTCTGTCAGCGACGACACCCGTGCGGCATTGGTAAAAAGTCTTGAATCCTACGATGTAGAGGTGGTTGAGTGCGCCACCTTTCTTGAAGCTGAAGACCAGGCCCTGAAGAGCCTCTACTGCGGCATTCTGGTTGACCTGCCCTCTATCGTCAAAGCCAAGGGAGAGGAAAAGATTGTTGCCTGTTCCCTGACCGGCTTCTTCCCCACCCTGCGGGTCCGGGTGATGGGCAGCATGCTGATTCCGATGACCATGCCGGGCGCAGCGAAACAGGAAAACAGCGTCAGCGATTTTATCAACCGCGCCTGTTATAATTTTACCGCCCGTCAGCTCCGTTCCCATCACCGCCATGTAATCGGCATCTCGGTCGCCACACGCTTTGCCGAAACAGAGACCCGTGCCTTTACCCTGGATATTTCCTGGGGAGGCGCCTTCATCGTAGATTTTAACCCGGAGCGTTTCTCCATTGGTGATGAATTAACCGTCTTTTTTCAGGAGCCTGGTTGTGAGATTACGGCAACGGTCTGCTGGAAGCAGTCCTGGGGTCTACGCCACGCCCCCGGCATCGGCGTTCATTTCCGCGATATAACCCCATGTCTGAGCGAGTTCCTGCTCCGCCTGCTGAAACATGCCAAGGACCACGACCGCGACCGGTTGGTGGCCTGACACAAAAAGCAGCTATCCTTTATACCTGCTGCAGATAGAGGTCATCCGTGTTCAGCAGACTTTTGGCACTCTGCATCACCGCTGCAAGCCTGATCAGCAGCCAGCCCCCGCCACCCGATCTCCTGCAGTATACCTTTACCGCAACTGATTCCAGAATTCTGCCGGGCAAGACCACAGACAACAATCCAAACAGTACCGGCAGCGACCAGGACCGGATCGGCTCCCTGGCGCTGGTTGCCCTTAAATATCAGGCCGGCAACCGTCAAAATCATAACGACTTCCCGATTGAAGTAGGCCATGTCGGCGTTGCCGGGCAGGAACAGCGATTTGAGGCGTTCAGACTTGGCGAACCACTCCGCAAAACCATAAAAAGTCTGAACACGCAACACAGCATCTACTATCGCTTCCCTCACAAAACCAGTTGGGTGCTTTATCGTACAGACAAAGGGTTTGTCACGCCGGTCACCACCATCCCGGAACGTGAAATCGTCCCAGCACAATACACCAGGGTTTTACGAGTCGGTGCCGACAAACTGAGCGGCACCGGCACCTATTTTTTTGCTCCGGCAACCGTGCGCGTGTCAAGCTACCCGCAGATCAACAAGAGTATGGAAGCGGCACGTCTGGCCGACACACAACTCGGAAAGCTTGTTATGTACCGACACGCTGTTGACGGTACACCACCTGACCCACGCCGTGAAATGGACGTCATCACCCGCCGGTTTTTCATTATTAAAACAATATCCGGCCCAGGTGTCATCTGGCAGGACGCCGGAACCCATACCATCTACCTGACCCGCTTCAGTAGCGACCTGCAGAATGCTTCCACCATCAGTCTGGCCACGGAGCGGCCCGGTCGCTTGCTGGCAGCCTGCGCTGACCCGTCCGGTAACCTGTATTACCTGCTGGCTCGGGAACAGGACGACCCGGAGATACTGGAACTGGCCAAAACAGATGCCCACGGGAAACTGCTGGCCCGCTTCGTACCTGACGCATCAAAAAACGGCCTTAATATCTTCCATATGAAAGCCCCCAGGGTTGCCGCTGACCTGCAATGGTCCAAGGGCCAACTCGGCATGATGCTGATGCGTACCATGCACAAGTCAGCCGACGGACTGAACCACCAGGGCGGCATTGCCGTTATCTTTGATGCCACCAGCCTCAAACAGATCAAAAACCTGGGGCAAACCTCAAGCCACTCCTTTGACAATGTGCTGACCACCAACAGCGCCGGTGATTTCATCGGTATTGATCTGGGGGACGGCTACCCACGGGGGATTCACCTACACAGATTTACCGATAAAAACAGGGTTTCACGGGTTGTTTACACCTTTAAAACAGCCCATGCCACCAAAGCCGCAAACCCGGCAGGCAAGACATTCCCTCCTTATCCTGAAATCAGCAGACCCGACAAAACCTTTTACCAATGGTCCAACGACAATAACACTTATACAGAACTGGGGGGGCTTATTGCGACTCCGCAAGGCTACATGGTTGTCTTTACAGGAGAACGCTCGCCTGAAGGTAAGATTCTGGACAACAGCCGGACAGGAACAGGCAATACCGACAAACGAAATATCGGCCTGGTGGTGGCAATTCAGGATTTCCACACAATAGCCTCCCGTGGCAACATTGTTCCCGATGAACTGCTTGTTACCAAGGGACCAGTAGAAACAGGCGGGTTTTACTGCTTTAACAATCGCTGGAACGAACAGCGTAGCACTGGCGTTGTTTGGTTGACAAACTATACCGACAAAGATGGAATCTCGGCCTCTAACATCAAAACAATCGGCTTACCGGACGGTAATGTCTTGATCCTTTGGAAAGTTTACCGCTCTGGCGAACCAGTCACTACCTGGGGTATGACCGTCTCTTCAGGGGGCAAACGGCTGATTGCGCCGTTCAGGCTACCTGACCAACTTTCCCTCAACCGCCGCGATGCCATTATGGTTGACGACAAGCGGGTCTATATCGCTTCAGGGGATACGTTCGACAAGCGCCTGGAGTTGCTGGTGCTACAGCTCCGTTAATCTGCAAAATACCGCAACCGGACCATACAGCATTACCATTCCTCTGCCGTACAAGTCAGGCATCAACGCCTCCGTGACCGGCTTCAAAGACTTGACAATCCTGCTGCAGGGGTGCAAGTAATGCCTGTTCAGGTAGTGAAGAATACGCAAGGAGAACACACTTTGTCAGCCAACAATGTACCAACCGAACCTGTTACCTCATCGGTCGATTTAAGCGGCGAAGAGGACTGGAACGAATTTGACGCCCCTTCCCTGGTGGGAGATTCTCTTCGCTTCGTATCCGGCGAACCGGAGGGAAACCGGTTTCGTACACGCTATTACCGGGACGCCGAACAACATCTGCATGCCCGGATCTGGTTCGGCCCAGAAACTGAAGGGCCGCCAGGACACGCCCACGGCGGATCGATTGCGGCGGTAATGGATGAGGCACTGGGACTGGCAGCCTGGGCAGCCGGTTATCCAATTGTGGTGGGTAATCTGAATGTGAGTTTTCGTGCCATGCTGCCCATTAAAAAGGTGGTTACCCTGGAAAGCCAGGTGGTTTCCGTTGAAGGGCGCAAGGTTATGGTACACGGCAAGCTGTTCTGCGATGAGGAAACAGTTTACGCAGAGGGACAATGTCTCTGCATCACCATACCGGGGAAATAGTCTGGGGAGTTCATATTCCCGGAACGGCTTGCAGATCCTGTTCATCAGCATAGAGTTGTGACTCATAGCCAGAACAGATAATACGTGCCACCTGTCTCCGCTCGGCCGCAGTCATGGCTACACCGTCGGCCCAATGGTGGATGGTGTCAAAATAAACCTGCAGGACATCCGGTGAATAGGGAGAGCGCATAGCGGCAGACATCCGTGCAAAAAACTCCCGGCCATCTGCCATGGTAATCATTATATCCACCGGGCCGTAATCACCGTCCGGTCTGCAGAAGCACCGGTAACCCGGCTCAGGTTCAGGCCAACCCAGGAAAAACTGATCCCGTTCAACTTCGATCCGGTGCGTCATGGGTAGTGCCTCCCGATAGTTTTAACAGCATAAGCGTACTCATATTCCGATGCTATTGCAATATTCTTACAAGGAGAAAAAAACATGATCAGTTGTCCCTGCGGCAGCACCAAGAGCTATAACGATTGCTGTGAACCGGTCATCAAAGGTGCCCAGCCTGCTGAAACTGCCGAGCAGCTTATGCGGGCACGCTACAGTGCCTACACCAAAACCGAGATGGACTTTGTCTTTAACAGCACCGACCCTGTAAACCGTGAGGGCTACGACCATGACGGCACCCGTGCCTGGGCTGAGAATTCAGAATGGCTGGGACTTCAGATTATCAGCACCACAAAGGGCAATAAGGGAGACACAACCGGTGAGGTTGAGTTTATTGCCCGTTTCAAAGAGAACGGTACACTGCGGGAACACCACGAAAATGCCCTATTCAAGTGTAAAGAAGGGATTTGGTACTTTAGTGATGGCGTGATGGTTAAGGCAAAACCGATTACGGTCACCAAGATAGGCCGTAACGATCTCTGCCCCTGCGGCAGCGGACAGAAATACAAAAAGTGCTGCGGTAAATGAGCCTGCTCTATGGCTTAGACCTGCTGGGTACCGCTGCTTTTGCGGCCTCTGGCGCCCTGGCAGCCATAAAGCGGGAAATGGATCTGTTCGGGGTGCTGATGCTGGGGCTGGTCACCGCCTGCGGCGGTGGCACCCTGCGAGATCTCCTGCTGGGCGACACCCCTCCCTTCATCTTCAAGGACGAAACCTATCTCTATCTCTCGGTTGCGGTCTCCCTGATCGTCTTCATCTTCCACCGCCAGCTTTAGTATTTGTGGTACCCCCTGCCGTTCTTTGATGCGGTTGGGCTGGGCACCTTTGTCGTGATCGTTACAGGCAAGGC